>JACJYS010000002.1:0-300000 GCA_020635995.1 Chitinophagales bacterium
GTGTTAAATTTTCGGTATTAGGTATAATTTTTATTTTGGCTATTAAATCGCCTTTGGTAACTATAGAACCCGAACCCACATAAATTTCATCTAACAAACCCGACACCGAAGATTTTACATTCACTTCTTTTCGGGGTAAAATAGAACCGTTTGCCATTGTTTTTTTATAAATATCTATATACGTTCCTTGCTCGGTTTGATATACAATTTCGGGTGTTTTAGATTTTTTAATAACAAAACTTGCAAACCAAATAATACCGCCTAAAAGGCACGCAAAAAGAAATCCGAAAAAAAGGTTTTTCATAATACTGTTTTTTAAAAATTATTCTGTTCTTAAGGCTTCAATAGGTTTAATTTTAGAGGCAATAATAGCAGGAATTAAACCGGCAATAAATCCTGCGAAAATAAAAATAATAAGGGCTGTTACTGCCACAGAAACATCTACTTCCGGATTGGCAAAATATTCTATTTCTATTCCCATAGAAACCAAAGCATCGGCAAAAGTTTGTATTAAAAGCATACCTGCTATCAAACCAAAAAATCCGGAAATAGAAGTGATAACCAAGGCTTCTTGCGTAACTAACGACACCACCGACCACGGTGTAGCTCCTAAGGCTTTTCGCACACCTATTTCTTTGGTTCTTTCTTTTACCGTTATGAGCATTATTACCGAAATAGCAATAACGCCCGCCAATATAGTGCCTAATGAGGCAAACAAAACAAAGCCATTTATACCTAAAAATAAGCCTTGAAACATTTTAAATTCACTCTGTGTATTCCACGAGCCTACAGCCATATCATCATCCGGATGAATTTTGTGTTTAATGTTAAGTACTTTTCTTGCAGATTCTTCTATTTCATCAGCATCATAACCCTCTTTCATAGTTAAAATAATAGTGCCTGCTTTGTTAGACATATTAAATGTTTGCTGCAAAGCTGTGTATGAAGAATAAATAGTTTCTTCATCATCTTTGGCTTGCTCTCCCATAGAAACAGATTTAAAAACACCCACTACATTAAAATAAGCTCCTTTTATATTTACATATTGCCCTATGGGATTTTCTCCCTCAAATAAATTATCGGCTATTAGTTTGCCTATTACTACCACTTTCCTTTTTTCATCTATATCTTTTTTGTTAATCATTCTGCCTTCTATAATATTGAAGTTTTGTATATGACTGAAATCTTGATTAACTCCCTGCAAATTGTACGAACCATTTTTTTTACCTCTACTAATAATTATTCCCCAAAAACCTAAGCGTGGTGTAATATATTCTACACCTTCCACTTTGCTTTTAAGTAAATTAATATCATCTATATCTAATTCTATTCTTCTGCCCGGGGGCAAACCATTGTAGGGCATAGAGGTTTTCCAGCTCCACAAAAACATAGAATTATTAGCCAGTCCTTCAAAGTTTTGCATTACGCCATTTTCTAAGCCTTTGCCTGCACCCAAAAGAAAAACTAACATAAAAATACCCCAGCCAACCAATATAGACATTAAGCTGGTTCTAAACTTATGCTGCCAAAGACTGCTCCCTATTTCTTGCCATGTTTCTAAATCAAACATTTTGTACTAAACCGTCTTTAAGTTGAATAATTCTATTGGTATTATTGGCTACTTCTTTATCGTGGGTAACAATAATTATAGTCATACCTTCTTTATTTACTTCTTTAAATAAAGTTATAATTTCTTTAGAAGTGTTAGAATCTAAAGCACCTGTAGGCTCATCGGCTAATATTAATCTTGGATTTCCTACTAAGGCTCTGGCTATAGAAACTCTTTGATTTTGCCCTCCCGATAATTCATTAGGAAGATGATTCCAGCGGTCGCCCAAACCTACACGCTCTAAATAATCTCTTGCTATTTTATTCCTTTCCTTTCGTTTTATGCCTTTGTAGTAAAGCGGAAGTGCCACATTTTCCATTGCATTTTTAAAGGGAAGTAAATTAAACGATTGAAATACAAAACCCAAGTAATGGTTTCTATATTGTGCCGATTGCACTTGCGATAAATCTTTTATTAAAGTATCGCCCAGCCAGTATTCGCCTTCATTATAGTTATCTAAAATACCAAGCACATTTAGCAAGGTAGATTTCCCGGAACCCGAAGGTCCCATTATAGAAACAAAATCGCCTTGGCTAACGGTTAAATCTATACCTTTCAGCACTTTTAATTCTTGCGTTCCTGTTTTATAGCTTTTATGTAGGTTTTTTATAGTAACCATATCAATTAATGGGAGATGAATATAAGTAAATTTTTCTATTCTATGTTTTTTCTATGATAGCTTAGGGTTTATTAACAAAATAGCCTTTGGTATATTCTAACTGCTAATTGACTAATAAATTGTTTGAAGAAAAGGGTAAATTCAAAATAGTTTGCAATAAGAAACAATATAAAAATGACAGTATAATTATTTTTTATCTTTATTATTAATCCTGTGGTCGTAAAATTCATTTATAAAAGCCAACACTAACCCTATACCCATAATTACATAAAAAACAGTAAATATTTTACCTGCATTTGTTTGTGGGCTAAAATCGCCATAACCTACTGTTGTTAATGTAATAACTGAAAAGTAAAAAGAATCTAACCAGTTCCATTTTTCAATAAAGTGATAAAATACCGTACCCACAGATAGTGTAAGTATTGTTGCTATAATCAACCCTCTATTTTTGCTACTTCTAAAAAAACTATTTTTATCAAACAGCATAAAACAAGATTTTACAAGTCAAATTTTATTCCCTGTGCCAATGGTACTGTTTTACCATAATTAATAGTATTAGTTTGTCTTCGCATATAAGCTTTCCATGCGTCTGATCCGGACTCTCTGCCACCTCCTGTTTCTTTTTCTCCACCAAAAGCTCCACCTATTTCTGCTCCGCTGGTACCTATATTTACATTAGCTATACCACAATCGCTACCTGCCGAGCTTAAAAACTCTTCCATTTCAATCATATTAGTCGTCATAATGGCAGAGCTAAGTCCTTGAGGTACATTATTTTGCATAGCTATGGCATCTTCTATATTTTTGTACTTCATTACATATAGTATAGGAGCAAATGTTTCGTGTTGTACTATTTTATAATAATTTTCTACTTCCGCAATACAAGGTTTTACAAAACAGCCACTTTCATAATTATTGCCTTCTAATACTCCTCCTTCTACTATAAAGTTTCCACCTTCTTCTTTCACTTTTTCTATACTATTTAGGTAAGCTTTTACAGCCTCTTTATCTATTAACGGTCCTACATGGTTGTATTCGTTTAAAGGATCTCCTATTTTTAATTGCCCATAAGCTTTTTTAAGTGTTTCGGTTACTTTATTATAAATACTTTCATGAATAATTAACCTACGAGTAGAAGTACAACGCTGCCCACAGGTGCCTACTGCTCCAAATACTGCTCCTACTAAAGTAGCATCTAAATCGGCACTTTCTGTTATAATAATAGCATTATTTCCACCTAACTCCAATAAACTTCTTCCCAATCTTTCTCCTACTGCTCTGCCCACGGCTTTTCCCATTCTGGTGCTTCCCGTAGCAGAAACTAAAGGTACTCTGTTATCGTGGCTTAACAATTCGCCTATTTTATAATCTCCATTAACTATACATGAAACGCCTTCCGGAACATTATTTTTCTTAAAAACTTCTTTTACAATATTTTGGCAGGCAATACTACACAAAGGCACTTTTTCTGAAGGTTTCCAAACGCAAACATCTCCGCACACCCATGCTAAAGCGGCATTCCAACTCCATACTGCTACAGGAAAATTAAATGCCGAAATAATACCCACTATTCCTATGGGATGCCATTGTTCATACATTCGGTGGTTTGGTCTTTCAGAGTGCATGGTTAAACCGTGTAATTGTCGGGAAAGACCAACGGCAAAATCGCAAATATCTATCATTTCTTGCACTTCACCATAGCCTTCTTGTAGGCTTTTTCCCATTTCGTAGGAAACCAGTTTACCTAAAGCATCCTTATGTTTACGTAGTGCCTCGCCTACTTGGCGTACCACTTCTCCCCTTTTTGGTGCCGGCCATTTTCGCCATTCTACAAAAGCTTGCTGAGCTGTTTCTATAACCTTGTTATAATCATCTTTAGATGCACTTGTAGATTTAGCTATTAAACTACCATCTACAGGAGTATAAGAATTTATTGTTTCTCCATTTCCTTTTAAGAAATTAGAGCCTGTGCTAACACCTAAATTTTCTTGATTTATTCCTAATTCTTGCAAAAAATCTTTCATTATTGTGGTTTTGTTTGTTTGATAGCAAAGATAAGATTTATATATTAACCTAACTTAGGTTATTAACTTAACTTGGGTTATAAATGCAAAAAATGAGATGACTTTTATAAGGTTAAAAGAACAAGTGTAGTACAAAATTCCTTATTTAGTGCAAGAAGATTAACCGAACTCAGGTTTAAAATTAAACATTACCTTTGCCACACAATGTTTAATAGGAAATTTGATAAAAACACATTTTCAAAACTCAATGTATTAGTAATAGGCGATGCTATGATAGACGCTTATTATTATGGCAAAATAAACAGGCAAAGCCCGGAGGCAAATGTTCCTATTGTAGAAATAGACAATAAGGAAAACAGATTAGGCGGAGCGGCAAATGTTGCTTTAAATATTGCTACACTTGGGGCAAAAGCTCATTTAATGTGTTTTAAAGGAAATGATAATAATGCAGATGAATTGGAAAAAATGTTGCAGAAGTGCCAAATTAAGTATGTTCCTATTCCTTGCAATAGAAAAACTACCGTAAAAGCCAGAGTTTATAATGGCAATGAGTATGTGCTTCGCTTAGATGAAGAAGACACTTTTGGTATTAAGGAGCAGGAACTGCAAGTGCTTGAAAAATCACTAAATAATTTTTTGAGTTTAAATGAAATTGATACTGCCATATTACAAGATTATAACAAAGGATTTTTTACCAAAGAAAGCATTGCTATAATTTGTCAGTTATTGTATAAAATGAATATTCCATTTACGGTTGACCCTAAAAAAGATAATTTTTTTGCATACCGAAATGCTACTTTATTTAAGCCAAATTTAAAGGAGATAAACTGGGCGTTAGAATCTAAAATTGAAGGAACTGATTTTGAAAACATTAAAAATGCTTGCAGTAAATTAATAGTTAGAAATAGCAGTAAAAATATATTAGTAACCTTAGCAGAAAATGGAGCAATAGCTGTTAACAGTTCAGAAAGCTATTATGAAAAAGCACATAAAAGAAATGTGATAGACGTAAGCGGTGCTGGCGATACCGTTATAGCCGTGGCAAGTTTGCTTTTAGCATTAAATGCTCCTTTAAATGAAATTTTGTATTATAGCAATTTGGCAGGAGGATTAGTTATAGAAGAGAGAGGAGTGCAAGCCTTAAAAATTTGGAAATTAGCTAACAAAGAAAATTAATAAATGGTATTTAATTTGCCCAATAATTATAAGTTAAGAGAATCTTATAAAGAAAGAAATTTGTATTATAAGTTTTTTGCAGGGTATTTTTTTAATGAATTTATTTCTACCATAGATGAGAGAACAATAGCCTTTATAAAACGGCTTAAAGAAATTGTTTTAAATGAGGAAAATAGATTTATTGGAGATAAAAAGATTACATTAGAACAATTAGATGCTATCCAAAATGAAACTAAATACATAACTTTTGATTATCATGTAGCTCAATTTTACAAGGGAAATAAAGATAGAGGCGAAATGTCTGACATTTTAATATATTCTAAACAAAATTTTATATCCATAGAGTGTAAATATCTTTCTAATATGAGTTATAAAAAAGATATTGAAGAAGTACAAAGCAGAATTAAAATTGCAGAAAGTGAATTTAACTCTAAAGGCATACAAGTATTACTTATGAAAGAATCTAAATTTAAAAACAGTACTAATTCTAATAAAGAAAATAGTTTTGCCAAAAAAATTGAAAATCACAACCATGTAATTCCAACTATTATATTATTTTGGGAAGATTTATTAGCAATGACAACAGATACTGCTGTTAAAGAATATTTGATAAATCAGCTTAAAAGATAGCGAGTTAAAATAATGGAACTACTTTCCATTATTGGCATCCATGGCTTGTACTATACCTAAATGGATAAAATCTTTTATAGCTACAATGGCATCGTTAATATAGCTTGGAAGTGCCTCTTGCTCTTTATTAGTCCATCTTCCTAATACATAATCTATCTGCCTGCCTTTAGAAAAATTACTGCCTATTCCAAATCTTAATCGGCTATAATTTTGATTTCCCAGCACGGCTTCTATGTTTTTTAACCCATTATGCCCGCCTGCCGAGCCTTTGGGTTTTAAGCGTATTCTACCAAAATCTAAATCCTTATCATCTACTAAAACCAAAATATTTTCTATAGGAACATTAAGCTCTTGCATCCAATATTGAAGAGCTTTACCACTTAAATTCATGTAAGTAGTAGGCTTAATAATATGTACCAATTTATTCTTTAATCGGAAATCTGTATAAAAAGCAAGACGCTCCATTTGAAATGAAACGTCTTGTTCTTTAGCTATTTCATCGGCTATATTAAAACCAATGTTGTGTCTAGTATCTTCATATTCAGCACCTATGTTTCCCAGTGCTACTATTAAATACTTATTGCTCATTTGCTCTGTTGGCTTATTCTGCTGCTTCAGTAGATTCAGTAGCTTCGCCTTCAGCTCCTTCAGCATCTTCTTCGCCTTCTTCATCGTCTTTTAAGCCTGCACTTCTTAAAGTTCTTGGTACTATAACTTGTACTATTGGGTTAGAGCCCGGTGTTACCACTTCAAAAGATAAATCTTTTAACTCTTTTACTTTAATAGATTTACCTATACCTAAGTTAGTAATGTCAACTACTATTTCAGGAATAAATTCTTCCGGCTTAGCTTTAACGGTTAATTTACGTAAGTTTTGGCTAAGTACACCTCCGTTTTTTACACCTCTGGCTAATCCTGAGGTAGCAATAGGAATTTCTACTTTTACTTTTCTGCCTTTTACTAACTCTTGAAAATCAATGTGAAGGATTTTATCTGTAACAGGATGAAAATCAATATCTTTTAATACTGCTTCTCTTGTTTGCCCGTTTACAGTAACTTTTGCAATAACGAACTTATCCGTATATACAACATCTTTCAATTGGTTTAAAGTAGCTGCAAAATGTACATTGTCTTTGCCACCATACATTACGCATGGTACAAGACCTTCGTTTCTTAGGGCATTTGTTGCTTTTTTGCCCATGTCTGTTCTAGCTTGCGCTTCAAATTCAATTTTGTTCATAATTTTTTTTAAACTGATTGTGTTATAAATAGTGAATTAATAGATTTATGCTCGTGTGTATTTCTTATTGCCTTAGCAAATAAGCCCGACACAGTAAGCACTTTAATTTTATCGCTTTGTTGTTTTAGCGGAATCGTATCCGTAACAATCAACTCTGTTAATTTAGATTTTTCTATGCGTTCATACGCTGGTCCCGATAATACGGCATGGGTGCAAATAGCACGTACACTTTTAGCACCTTTTTCCATTATTAAATCTGCGGCTTTACAAATTGTGCCGGCAGTATCAATTAAATCGTCAACCAATATTACATTTTTGCCTTTAACATCTCCTATCAATATCATTTCTGCCACTTCATTTGCTTTTTTTCTATGTTTATCACATATTACAAAATCTGTTTCAAAATGATGAGAGTAAACTCTGGTTCTTTTAGTAGAGCCTACATCGGGAGAAGCAAAAAGTAAATTACTCATTTTTTGTTTCTCTAAATAAGGAATAAAAATAGCTGTAGAGTTAAGGTGATCCACCGGAATATCAAAAAATCCTTGTATTTGCCCTGCGTGCAAATCCATTGTCATTACTCTGTTTACTCCTGCTGCCACTAATAGGTTGGCTACCAATTTAGCACCTATGGCTACTCTTGGTCTGTCTTTTCTGTCTTGCCTTGCAAAACCGAAATAAGGAATTACAGCTGTTATATAATCGGCAGAAGCTCTTCTATTGGCATCTACAATCATTAGTAGCTCCATTAAATTTTGGGCAGGAGGCATAGTAGATTGAATTACAAAAACATAATTTCCTCTTACAGACTCATGTATAATAGGTTGAAACTCTCCATCGCTGAAGTATTGCATATCAAAATTAGCAAGCTTCTCTCCATAGAAATCGCTGATTTTTGCAGCCAAATCTTTAGATGCTCCACCTCCTAATAATTTTACTTCAACGTGATTCATTTTGGTAGTTGCCTTATTTGGGGTGCAAAGGTAGTTTTTTTTTGTGATTTAAGGTAATTTATTGCCTTAATTAATTAAAGTGACCTCGGAAGGATTCGAACCCTCAACCCTCAGAGCCGAAATCTGATATTCTATCCAGTTGAACTACGAGGCCATTTATTACATTGTATCCAAAAAATAATTTCACATACTTTTATAAAACCACCCCCTACCTTCGGCAGGTAAACTTTTCCCCTCCTTTCCAGGTGGGGGAACATTATGGAATGTGAAATTATTTTTCAGACTTTATATAATGCAAAGGTAAATAATTTATTGGCTTAAATTTCTAAACCAAATATAGTACTTTTGCAAATAATAAAATTTATACATCCACTATGCAGAAAAAAACGCCCAGCTATTCAAGAGCTTTTATGACAGAAATTGTGCTTCCTAACGATACTAACGCACTTAATAATCTTAGAGGTGGCAAAATTTTGCATTGGATGGATATTGCTTCTGCCATAGCCGCAGGAAAACACTCCCAAGCGGTGGTAGTTACAGTGTCTGTTGACCAAGTTTCTTTTGATAACCCTATAAAAATAGGCGATGTAGTAACTATTGAAGCAACGGTAACACGAGCTTTTAACTCTTCTATAGAAACTTATTTAGAAGTTTGGGCAGAAAACTTACCTTCGCAAAATAAATATAAATGTAATTCGGCATATTATACTTTTGTGGCTTTAGATAGTAATGGCAAACCTAAAAAAGTGGATGAACTGGTGCCTGAAACAGAAATTGAAAAACAAAGATATGAAGGAGCTTTAAAACGAAGAGAAATACGCTTAATGCTTGCAGGAAAAATAAAAGCAACCGAAGCTGACAGCCTAAAATCTTTGTTTGAACAAAATAAATAATTAATTTTAAAGCTATTGGGTTATGATTCAAATTTTTAAAAAAAATGGCAATGAACTTGTAGAAATACAAGAAATTCAAAAAGATTGTTGGGTAAATATATATCCACCTTTCACTAAGGAAAATTTGGAAGAAATAGCTGCTACTCACGATTTGCCTTTAGATTATCTTACCGACTCGCTTGACCGCGATGAGCAAAGCCGTTTTGAAAGCGAAGAAGAAGCCGATTTGGTGGTAGTAAATACGCCTATACTAAACAACGATTTAATTGAAAATGAAGCTTTATACTTAACTATTCCTATAGGAATAATAAGCAAAGAAGATTATATAATAACTATTTGTAGTTATGAAAACAGGGTAATAGATGACTTTTTAAACAATAACATAAAAGGTTTTAACCCTGCCGACCATGCCATGTTTACCCTGCTTTTGTTTAATAGAAATGTGTATTATTTTCAATATTACCTGCGTGAAATAAACAATAAACGCTATGCTTTTGAAAACGAAATTTATCGTTCTTCGCGTAGTAAAGATTTAAAACACCTACTTGACCTTCAAAAAAGCTTAATTTATTTTGTAACTAATTTAAGAAGTAACGACCTTATGATGAACAAAATAAGACGTACAAATTTTTTAAAAATACGTGAATTTGAAGAAAAAGACGATTTTTTAGAAGATGTAGTGGTAGATAGCGGACAGGCTATAGAAATGGCAGATATTTATACCAATATTTTAAATGGCACTATGGATTCATTTGCATCAATTATTTCTAATAATTTGGGAATAATAGTACAAAGGCTTACTGCGGTTACTATTGTGCTTATGATTCCTACCTTGGTAGCCAGTTTTTATGGTATGAATATTCGTTTGCCTTTTCAAGAAGGATATGAACACAGCTATATTCCCTTTTTTGTGGTAATGGGTATTTCTTTGTTTTTGTCTTTTTTATTAGGTTGGTTTTTTATGAAAAAAAGATGGTTTTAAAATGAAAATACTTAGATATACCATTATTGTTTTAACAGTACTTTTTGTTATTGTTTTTTCTGTTTTGATATTTAGACAAGACGAAACCATAAGCAGGCAAGAAGCAATAGAAAAATTAAATGTTCCTAATTCTCATTTTTATGATTGGAATGGTATAAATGTACATTATACTCAAGTAGGCGATACGGGAGATGTAGTTCTTTTAGTACATGGTTTAAGCGGTTCTACCGATAATTTTAAATTATTTACCAATAAACTTAAAGATTATTACAGAGTTTATTCCATTGATTTGCCTGCTTTTGGGCTTACAGAAGTTCCCAATATAGACGGGCTGAAAGAATATGATATAGATTTAATAGCATACCACCAACAGTTTATTTTAGATTTTTTAAAAGAAGCGGGTATAGATTCTTGCCATATTGTAGGCAATAGCTTAGGCGGTTTGGTTTCTTGGGAGGCAGTAGTGGCAGACCAAAGCAAATTTATGTCGCTAACATTATTAAACAGTGCCGGCTACGATTTAGATAAGGTAAAAAACCATGTGGCAGGTGGTTTAGATAATCCCATAGTTAAATGGATAGCCAAAAAAGGAACGCCACTTTTTGTTAGCAGAAAAATAATAGAACGCACTTTTTATAGAGATGATTTAATTTCGGACGAAGGCGTACAAGCGGCATATTATACCAATAACAAAAAAGGAACTTTGCAGTGGATGTCTTTTTTGGTAGGAAGCAATTTTACACCCGATACGGCAGATATTGCTACTATTCATATTCCTACTTTAATTGTATGGGGTCAGCAAGATGAACTTATAAATGTAGAACACGCCTTCAAATTTGAAAGAGATATAGTTAATAGTAACTTAATTATTTATGACCAAACTGGACATTTACCTATGATAGAACAAGTAGATAAATTAGCCACAGATTGGATGGCTTTTGAAAGAGATTTATAAAGTTGGTTTAAAAACCTTGTCTTTTTAATGGCACATTAAATGTACCGTTAGTAACTGTTCTTATGCTAGTTCCTAAATTTTCTTTTGCGGTATATTCAAAAGTGCCTGTTGTGCGTGTTTCTGTTATTTCTGTAAAGGTTATTGTACCATGAATTATAGCTGTGTCTGTATTTGAATAATCCGGACTTAACCATGCAAAAGGTTCATCTGACCCATAATTTTCATAATAGTAAGCATTGTGGTTTAGGTTAAATTTAAGTGGGTAAGATCCTGTTGTTGTTATCCCATTTGTATATACTGTAAAATTAATATTTCTATCAATACTGCCTTCATTTCCTGTTACATAAAGTGCATATAAATTAGAGCTACCTCCTACACCTTTTGTAAAAACAGCTTCTGCAAAGTCCGCTTCAAAATTTATTGGATTTGCTTCATTAACTACTGCTGTTAAAATACCATCATTTTGTGGCGTGTTATCATCGTCATTGCCGTCATTATCACAACTATTTGTAAAAACTAAAGCAAAACAAATAAACACTATACTTAATAAGTTCTTTTTCATAAATTATAATTTTGGTTACAGGTATGAAATTAACTATTTATTCTAATGTTTTATCTTTTTTACCCAAAATTATTTTCTAACTCTTCCTTATATGCATTTATAAAATCTAAAGCAGTGCTACGTTTTTTACCTTCCATTTGCAAACCTATTATTTCTATTGGCAATGTGCCTGTGCCTACCAATAATTTTTTATTTACTATAGTTGCTTTGCCGGGTTTTAAGTTTAAATTTTCTTTATAGAGTTTTGTGGTGTGTATTTTAACAATTTTACCGTTTAAATAAGTAAAAGCTGTAGGAAAAGGATTTAATCCTCTTACTAAATTATGTACTTCTTCAGCAGATTTTTTCCAGTCAATTAAGCAGTCTTCTTTAAAAATTTTAGGTGCGTGCTTGCTTTCTTTGCTCAAATCTTGAGGAATTTCAGTATAAGTATTATCATTTATTTGATTTAAGGTTTCTACCAATAATTTTGCTCCTATATTCATTAATCTGTAATAAACTTCTCCGGTAGTGTCGTTTTCGTTTATTGGCGTTTTGGTTTGTGCTATTATATTGCCTGTATCTATTTGATGTTTTAAAAAAAAGGTAGAAACTCCGGTTTCTTTTTCGCCATTAATAACTGCCCAATGTATGGGTGCTGCTCCTCTATAATTTGGCAAAAGCGAACCATGTAAATTAATTGAGCCTAATGGTGGCATACTCCAAACTACTTCGGGCAACATTCTAAAGGCTACCACTACATTCAAATCGGCATTTAAAGCTTCTAACTCTTTTAAAAACTCTTCATTTTTTAAATTTGTTGGTTGTAAAATATTTAAACCTTTTTCTTTGGCAAATACTTTTACTTCACTTTCTTTTAGCTTTCGTCCTCTTCCTGCGGGCTTATCGGGTGCTGTTATAACGCCTACTACATTATAGCCTGCATTTAAAATGGCTTCTAAGCTTGCTACGGCAAAATCGGGCGTACCCATAAAAACTAATCGGTTTATTTTATGCACAGTCTTTTTATTTTGCACAAAGGTAAAAATAAAAAAGCTCCGAAATTTCGGAGCTTTTTTTATTGCTGGTTGAAGGTAATCTTACTTTAATTCAAACTTCTTAATACCCACTAAATATCCTTCTTGGTATATTTCTGCGGTGTACATTCCTGCTTCTGTAATATTGTTAGCCCAATCTAAACATATTTTTTTGTTAGAACCATCGTAATCAAATTCTGCTTGTTTAGAATATCTAATTTCTTCGCCATTTTCTTTGCTGGTAAAAGTACCACTTCCTTGATTTTGTACAAACATGGTTTCGCCTTTAGGGTTTACTAATCTCAGTTGCATAGTTACTTTTCCGTCTTCACGTACTTTGTTTTCTCCGGTTTGGTAGCAAACTAAAATTTTATCTAATGCCTTAACTTTGTTTACTTCTCTTTCTGCACCGTTGCTTTTTACTTTAACACCGCTTGCAGTTAGTTCATCAGCTTGCAATAATGAACCTAATTCAAATTTATTAGATAAATATTTCTTCTCTTCGGTTAATATAGCTGTTGTTTCTTTTTGCGAAGTTAAATCTTGCTCTAATTGATGTTTTACTTCAATTAGCTCTTCATTTTGTGCAGTTAGGTCGTCTATTTTACTTAAAAATTCTATTCTTTCAGACTCAAATTCTACAATTTTATCTTTTAATTTATTTAATTGCGATTTATTATATGAACTTTGATTTTTCCATTTTTGAATTTCTTCTAAATGACCTTTAATTTCATTTTCTCTTTCTAATAATAAGGCATCTAACTCTGCATTTTTGCCTTTTAAGCTTTCAATTTCGGTTAATTGACTATTAAATTCAGCCTGCAAACCCGCTAAATCGTCTTTTAAATTAACTACTTCTGTCTTTTCAGCCTCTAAATCTTTAGAACCTTTAAACAAGAAATAGGCACCAACAAGGTTGATTAACAATAATATAAGTATGATTACTAAATAGATTGTCTTTTTTGAGCTTGGATTAGTCTCACTCATTTTCTTTAAATTTGTGTGCAAAAATAAGATTATTCTTCTAAATACAAACAGTTATGCATACAAACACAAAAGAATTTTGGGACAATCAGTATAAAAAAAATCAAACGGGGTGGGATTTGGGCAATATTTCTACACCTTTAAAAGAGTATTTTGACCAAATTAAGAACAAATCAACTAAAATTCTTGTTCCCGGTGCGGGCAATGCTCATGAGGTAGCGTATTTGCATAACAATGGTTTTGACAATGTTTTTTTATTGGATTGGTCTGAAAAAGCTATTGAAAATTTTAAGCAAAATAATCCAAATTTTGATGAAAAATACTTGTTGTGCAAAGATTTTTTTGAGCTTGATAATAAGTTTGAACTGATAATAGAACAAACATTTTTTTGTGCTTTACCTCCAACAATGAGAAGCGATTATATTGCTAAAATGCATGAATTGCTTACAGAAAATGGAAAACTTGTTGGACTTTTGTTTAATATTCCTTTAAATAGCGAACATCCTCCGTATGGAGGCAATAAAAGTGAATATGAAAGTTTGTTTGAAAATAAATTTGACTTTAAAATATTAGATGCAGCTTACAATTCAATAAAACCAAGAGCCGGCAGTGAATTGTTTTTTATAGCCAAAAAGAAAGCTGTTTAATTACATTCCGGGCAAACACCGCTTACTGTAAAGTTATAATCTTGTGCGGTATAATTTTCGGGAAGCTTAAATGTAGGTATTACATTGTGTAGGCAGGTTACTTTATTGCAAACCGTACAGCTAAAATGTACATGGTGGTGGTCGTGGTGATGGTCGTGTTCGCAATTTTCGCAAGATGAATATTTAGCTACACCGTCAAAATCTAATACTTTGTGCACCTTACCTTCTTCTAAAAGCCTTTCTAAAACTCTATATGTTGTTACTCTATTGCATAAATTACCTATTTTATCTTGAATATCTTGTTGAGACAAGGCAATTTCAGAGTTTTCTATTAAGCCAATTATTGTAGTTTTAGCGGTAGTGGTTCTATAGTTCTTCATTTGTAAGTCTTTTTATAGCTTGCTGTATTGCCGTATCATTAGGCAATAATTTTAAAGCTTGATTGTAGTTATTTATAGCTTCTTCTTTGTTGTTCATCAGTTCGCAAACATAGCCTTTCATGTAGTATGCTCCTGTATATTGCGGTTGTATTTTAGTAGCTATATCAAAATTTTTATATGCTTTATCAAGGCTGTCCAAGTCTATATAACAATATCCCACATTAAAAAAAAGTTCTTCATCTTTAGGGTTTTTATTTATCATTTCTTTATAGGTATTTATTGCTTTTTTTGTCTGTTTATTTTGCTGATAATGGTAAGCAATGGCGTATTTAGCTTCCCTACTGTTTGAATCTATACGCAAGGCGTTATTAAAATATTGTAATGCTGTTTCATTGCCTATTTCGTCATACATAAGACCTAATTGCATATAGGCATTATAAAACTGAGGATCCATTTCTACACAAGTTTGAAAATTTGAAATAGCCTTATCCAAGTTATTTAAGTCTCTATAAATCAATCCTTTAAAAAAGTAAGCATTAGCATTAAATTTATTAATTCTAAGTAAATCATTTGCAAAGTTTAAAGCTTGTTCGTATTGTTTAGCATAAAAGCTGTACTCTATTATTCTTTCATACAGTGTTTCATTTTCTTTATTATTATTAATTCCCTTTCTTAATGCATTAATTGCATCTTCTACCCTACTTAGTTTTAAGTATAATTCCGATTCGTTAATAACATAATTGATATTGCTACTATCTAAAAAAGTAGCACTATAAGCATCGGTTAGAGCTTTAGGAAAATTTCCGTTATTTTTATAGTAAATAGACCGATTATAGTAATTTTCGGCATTTCTTGGTGCTACTTCAATTAAGCTATCTAAAGAAGCTAATTCAGCGGGTTTATTATTGCTGTTTTTTTCTAAGGTATTGTTTTCATTTCCTTGATTTGAATGGCAAGAAATTAGAAAAATTAAGAAAAATAAAAAAAAAGATATTTTCATGAGGTTAAATTAAGAGATATTGGTTTTTTATTATTATATTTACACCCATTAGAGACTAACTAATTTTAAAACTAACCTTTACATAAGTAAAAAACTCTGTTTTAAGTATTGTTTTGTGTAAATCAACCACAAAAGTAATACAATTGTTATTATTTGCCAATCAAGTTTTTTTTGACAAATGGTAACAGAAAAAATTAAAGTGTAGTTATTGAATTACAAGTCCTTATTTTTTTATTTAAAAATATATTTATGAGAAATTTAATCTATACCGTCCTGTTATTATTTTTTGGCATTTTTTATTCCAACTTATCTGCTCAAACTTTTAAATCACCTGAAGAGAAAATATTGTATAATGTTAAAAACAATATAGACAGATATGAAGGCGTCTATAGAAAATATGAAATTTCATTTGAGCACAATGTGGATGAAGAAAAAATGTCAAATGAAGAAATGGAAGCGTATATTAAAGCTAATTTTCCAGAAGGAACTACTATGCAAAAATACTCTTCTAAAGAGGATAAAATAATTTTAATAATTCTTTTTCCTGCAGCTCTTAATATTTTTGAGTATAAAAATACGATTTACTCACTAAAAACGAACGCTGTTAGTTTTAAATTTATAGAGTACACTATCTAACTCATTACCTAAAAAAACACAAAAAAATGATAAAAAAAATACTGACCTTTTTATTAATAATTTTCGCTATTTCAGTGTACGCACAACCAGCAAATGACAATCCTTGTGGTGCCATTACACTCAATGTGGGTAGTAGTTGTAACTATTCTACATATACTACGGTAGGTGCAACATATACTTCTTCACCTTCAGCCACATGTGGTTATTATAGCAGTTGCTCAAGTAGAATACGTGATGTTTGGTTCAAATTTACTGTTAGTTCTTCTTCACCCACCTTTATAAGTACATCTGCATTAGGATTAACTGATGGAGTTATAGAAATATTTTCAGGAAATGTTTGTGGGGGAACAGGAACACTAATAACATGTATAGATGATGGTTCGCAAGGAACAATGCCAGACTACTTACTTAACGGGGTACCTATAGGAACAGAAATATATATTAGATTTTACTCATACCAAGGTGGGTATTGGTTCTTCGGCACTAGTTGTAATAGTGCTAATACAGGTACTTTTGGGTTATGTGTTTCCACTAGTCTTTGTAATGGTGTTGATATACCGGGGCAATCATGTGCCACAGCTACTCCAATATGTGATTTGAATGGACTTTGTGGAAGAACATCTGAATACTATACGGTAGATACTTGGTCTTCATTGACTAATAGTTTTAATAACTGTGGAGGTGCATCAATAGAAAATAATAGCTTTATCAGTTTTATAGCAGCAGCTAGTACTGTTAATTTAAATGTAACGGTTTCAAATTGTTATGATGGTGATGGAATACAAATGTTTGTTTTTACTGCTCCTTCTTGTGGTGGATCTGTAACTTCAATATTTTGTGGCGGTAGTGGAAGTGTAGGACTAACGGGAAGTAATAACTTAACGTTTACAGGATTAACTCCATATAATACATATTATTTAATGTTTGACGGTTTTGCAGGAGACGTATGCGATTACACCATCAACGTTGATGGTGGATCTGGTATTCTACTACCCGTAGATGCAGGTAGTGATAAAACAATTTGTGTCGGTAGCAGCACAACATTGAACGTTACAGGTGGACAAGGACCATATACATGGTCTGTAATAGGTGGTTCTACAGTGGGAACAGGAAGCTCAATAAGTGTCAGTCCATCAACTACAACTAGTTATGAAGTTGACGGAACTTCAGGCAATATACTATGCCCGCAATCAAGTAAAGATACCGTTGTAGTAAATGTGAACCCAACGAAATATGGCACAGATACAAAATCTGCATGTGGTTCTTATACTTGGATAGACGGTAATACTTATACATCAGATAACAGTACAGCTACACATACTATATCTGGTGGTGCTGCTAATGGTTGTGATTCTGTAATAACTTTAGATTTAACTATCAATAATACTGTTAATAGCACGGATGTGCATACCGCTTGTAATACTTTTGACTGGATAGACGGCAATACTTACACTTCTTCTAATACCTCCGCTACGCATACTATATCTGGTGGTGCAGCTAATGGTTGTGATTCTGTAATAACTTTAGATTTAACTATCAATAATACCGTTAATAGCACGGATGTGCATATCGCTTGTAATACTTTTGACTGGATAGACGGCAATACTTACACTTCTTCTAATACCTCCGCTACACATACTATATCTGGTGGTGCTGCTAATGGTTGTGATTCTGTAATAACTTTAGATTTAACTATTAATAATACTGTTAATAGCACAGATGTGCATACCGCTTGTAATACTTTTGACTGGATAGACGGCAATACTTACACTTCTTCTAATACCTCCGCTACACATACTATATCTGGTGGTGCAGCTAATGGTTGTGATTCTGTAATAACTTTAGATTTAACTATCAATAATACTGTTAATAGCACGGATGTGCATACCGCTTGTAATACTTTTGACTGGATAGACGGCAATACTTACACTTCTTCTAATACCTCCGCTACGCATACTATATCTGGTGGTGCAGCTAATGGTTGTGATTCTGTAATAACTTTAGATTTAACTATTAATAATACCGTTAATAGCACGGATGTGCATACCGCTTGTAATACTTTTGACTGGATAGACGGCAATACTTACACTTCTTCTAATACCTCCGCTACACATACTATATCTGGTGGTGCTGCTAATGGTTGTGATTCTGTAATAACTTTAGA
Source organism: Chitinophagales bacterium (assembly GCA_020635995.1). Taxonomy (NCBI): domain Bacteria; kingdom Pseudomonadati; phylum Bacteroidota; class Chitinophagia; order Chitinophagales; species Chitinophagales bacterium. The sequence goes on from JACJYS010000002.1 coordinate 18,471, forward strand.
TTTAACTATCAATAATACTGTTAATAGCACAGATGTGCATACCGCTTGTAATACTTTTACCTGGATAGACGGCAATACTTACACTTCTTCTAATACCTCCGCTACACATACTATATCTGGTGGTGCTGCTAATGGTTGTGATTCTGTAATAACTTTAGATTTAACTATTAATAATACTGTTAATAGCACAGATGTGCATACCGCTTGTAATACTTTTGACTGGATAGACGGCAATACGTACACTTCTTCTAATACCTCCGCTACACATACTATATCTGGTGGTGCAGCTAATGGTTGTGATTCTGTAATAACTTTAGATTTAACTATTAATAATACTGTTAATAGCACGGATGTGCATACCGCTTGTAATACTTTTACCTGGATAGACGGCAATACTTACACTTCTTCTAATACCTCCGCTACACATACTATATCTGGTGGTGCAGCTAATGGTTGTGATTCTGTAATAACTTTAGATTTAACTATCAATAATACCGTTAATAGCACGGATGTGCATACCGCTTGTAATACTTTTACCTGGATAGACGGCAATACTTACACTTCTTCTAATACCTCCGCTACACATACTATATCTGGTGGTGCTGCTAATGGTTGTGATTCTGTAATAACTTTAGATTTAACTATCAATAATACCGTTAATAGCACGGATGTGCATACCGCTTGTAATACTTTTACCTGGATAGACGGCAATACTTACACTTCTTCTAATACCTCCGCTACACATACTATATCTGGTGGTGCTGCTAATGGTTGTGATTCTGTAATAACTTTAGATTTAACTATCAATAATACTGTTAATAGCACAGATGTGCATACCGCTTGTAATACTTTTACCTGGATAGACGGCAATACTTACACTTCTTCTAATACCTCCGCTACACATACTATATCTGGTGGTGCTGCTAATGGTTGTGATTCTGTAATAACTTTAGATTTAACTATTAATAATACTGTTAATAGCACAGATGTGCATACCGCTTGTAATACTTTTGACTGGATAGACGGCAATACGTACACTTCTTCTAATACCTCCGCTACATACTATATCTGGTGGTGCTGCTAATGGTTGTGATTCTGTAATAACTTTAGATTTAACTATTAATAATACTGTTAATAGCACGGATGTGCATACCGCTTGTAATACTTTTACCTGGATAGACGGCAATACTTACACTTCTTCTAATACCTCCGCTACACATACTATATCTGGTGGTGCTGCTAATGGTTGTGATTCTGTAATAACTTTAGATTTAACTATCAATAATACCGTTAATAGCACGGATGTGCATACCGCTTGTAATACTTTTGACTGGATAGACGGCAATACTTACACTTCTTCTAATACCTCCGCTACACATACTATATCTGGTGGTGCTGCTAATGGTTGTGATTCTGTAATAACTTTAGATTTAACTATCAATAATACTGTTAATAGCACAGATGTGCATACCGCTTGTAATACTTTTACCTGGATAGACGGCAATACTTACACTTCTTCTAATACCTCCGCTACACATACTATATCTGGTGGTGCTGCTAATGGTTGTGATTCTGTAATAACTTTAGATTTAACTATTAATAATACTGTTAATAGCACAGATGTGCATACCGCTTGTAATACTTTTGACTGGATAGACGGCAATACGTACACTTCTTCTAATACCTCCGCTACACATACTATATCTGGTGGTGCTGCTAATGGTTGTGATTCTGTAATAACTTTAGATTTAACTATCAATAATACTGTTAATAGCACGGATGTGCATACCGCTTGTAATACTTTTGACTGGATAGACGGCAATACTTACACTTCTTCTAATACCTCCGCTACACATACTATATCTGGTGGTGCTGCTAATGGTTGTGATTCTGTAATAACTTTAGATTTAACTATCAATAATACCGTTAATAGCACAGATGTGCATACCGCTTGTAATACTTTTACCTGGATAGACGGCAATACTTACACTTCTTCTAATACCTCCGCTACGCATACTATATCTGGTGGTGCAGCTAATGGTTGTGATTCTGTAATAACTTTAGATTTAACTATTAATAATACTGTTAATAGCACGGATGTGCATACCGCTTGTAATACTTTTACCTGGATAGACGGCAATACTTACACTTCTTCTAATACCTCCGCTACACATACTATATCTGGTGGTGCTGCTAATGGTTGTGATTCTGTAATAACTTTAGATTTAACTATCAATAATACCGTTAATAGCACGGATGTGCATACCGCTTGTAATACTTTTGACTGGATAGACGGTAATACTTATACATCAAATAACAGTACAGCTATGCATACCATTACTGGTGGTGCTGCTAATGGTTGTGATTCTGTAATAACTTTAGATTTAACTATTAATAATACTGTTAATAGCACGGATGTGCATACCGCTTGTAATACTTTTACCTGGATAGACGGCAATACTTACACTTCTTCTAATACCTCCGCTACACATACTATATCTGGTGGTGCAGCTAATGGTTGTGATTCTGTAATAACTTTAGATTTAACTATCAATAATACCGTTAATAGCACGGATGTGCATACCGCTTGTAATACTTTTACCTGGATAGACGGCAATACTTACACTTCTTCTAATACCTCCGCTACACATACTATATCTGGTGGTGCTGCTAATGGTTGTGATTCTGTAATAACTTTAGATTTAACTATCAATAATACCGTTAATAGCACGGATGTGCATACCGCTTGTAATACTTTTGACTGGATAGACGGCAATACTTACACTTCTTCTAATACCTCCGCTACGCATACTATATCTGGTGGTGCTGCTAATGGTTGTGATTCTGTAATAACTTTAGATTTAACTATCAATAATACTGTTAATAGCACAGATGTGCATACCGCTTGTAATACTTTTACCTGGATAGACGGCAATACTTACACTTCTTCTAATACCTCCGCTACACATACTATATCTGGTGGTCAGCTAATGGTTGTGATTCTGTAATAACTTTAGATTTAACTATCAATAATAATACTGTTAATAGCACAGATGTGCATACCGCTTGTAATACTTTTGACTGGATAGACGGCAATACTTACACTTCTTCTAATACCTCCGCCACATACTATATCTGGTGGTGCAGCTAATGGTTGTGATTCTGTAATAACTTTAGATTTAACTATCAATAATACTGTTAATAGCACGGATGTCATACCGCTTGTAATACTTTGACTGGATAGACGGCAATACTTACACTTCTTCTAATACCTCCGCTACCATACTATATCTGGTGGTGCGCTAATGGTTGTGATTCTGTAATAACTTTAGATTTAACTATCAATAATACTGTTAATAGCACGGATGTGCATACCGCTTGTAATACTTTTGACTGGATAGACGGCAATACTTACACTTCTTCTAATACCTCCGCTACACATACTATATCTGGTGGTGCTGCTAATGGTTGTGATTCTGTAATAACTTTAGATTTAACTATCAATAATACCGTTAATAGCACAGATGTGCATACCGCTTGTAATACTTTTACCTGATAGACGGCAATACTTAACTTCTTCTAATACCTCGCTACGCATACTATATCTGGTGGTGCAGCTAATGGTTGTGATTCTGTAATAACTTTAGATTTAACTATTAATAATACTGTTAATAGCACGGATGTATACCGCTTATAATACTTTTACCTGGATAGACGGCAATACTTACACTTCTTCTAATACCTCCGCTCACATACTATATCTGGTGGTGCTGCTAATGGTTGTGATTCTGTAATAACTTTAGATTTAACTATCAATAATACCGTTAATAGCACGGATTGCATACCGCTTGTAATACTTTTGACTGGATAGACGGTAATACTTATACATCAAATAACAGTACAGCTATGCATACCATTACTGGTGGTGCTGCTAATGGTTGTGATTCTGTAATAACTTTAGATTTAACTATTAATAATACTGTTAATAGCACGGATGTGCATACCGCTTGTAATACTTTTACCTGGATAGACGGCAATACTTACACTTCTAATACCTCCGCACACATACTATATCTGGTGGTGCAGCTAATGGTTGTGATTCTGTAATAACTTTAGATTTAACTATCAATAATACCGTTAATAGCACGGATGTGCATACCGCTTGTAATACTTTTACCTGGATAGACGGCAATACTTACACTTCTTCTAATACCTCCGCACACATACTATATCTGGTGGTGCTGCTAATGGTTGTGATTCTGTAATAACTTTAGATTTAACTATCAATAATACCGTTAATAGCACGGATGTGCATACCGCTTGTAATACTTTTGACTGGATAGACGGCAATACTTACACTTCTTCTAATACCTCCGCTACGCATACTATATCTGGTGGTGCTGCTAATGGTTGTGATTCTGTAATAACTTTAGATTTAACTATCAATAATACCGTTAATAGCACGGATGTGCATACCGCTTGTAATACTTTTACCTGGATAGACGGCAATACTTACACTTCTTCTAATACCTCCGCTACACATACTATATCTGGTGGTGCAGCTAATGGTTGTGATTCTGTAATAACTTTAGATTTAACTATCAATAATACCGTTAATAGCACGGATGTGCATACCGCTTGTAATACTTTTACCTGGATAGACGGCAATACTTACACTTCTTCTAATACCTCCGCTACACATACTATATCTGGTGGTGCAGCTAATGGTTGTGATTCTGTAATAACTTTAGATTTAACTATTAATAATACTGTTAATAGCACAGATGTGCATACCGCTTGTAATACTTTTGACTGGATAGACGGCAATACGTACACTTCTTCTAATACCTCCGCTACACATACTATATCTGGTGGTGCTGCTAATGGTTGTGATTCTGTAATAACTTTAGATTTAACTATCAATAATACTGTTAATAGCACGGATGTGCATACCGCTTGTAATACTTTTGACTGGATAGACGGCAATACTTACACTTCTTCTAATACCTCCGCTACGCATACTATATCTGGTGGTGCTGCTAATGGTTGTGATTCTGTAATAACTTTAGATTTAACTATTAATAATACCGTTAATAGCACGGATGTGCATACCGCTTGTAATACTTTTGACTGGATAGACGGCAATACTTACACTTCTTCTAATACCTCCGCTACACATACTATATCTGGTGGTGCTGCTAATGGTTGTGATTCTGTAATAACTTTAGATTTAACTATTAATAATACTGTTAATAGCACAGATGTGCATACCGCTTGTAATACTTTTACCTGGATAGACGGCAATACTTACACTTCTTCTAATACCTCCGCTACACATACTATATCTGGTGGTGCTGCTAATGGTTGTGATTCTGTAATAACTTTAGATTTAACTATCAATAATACTGTTAATAGCACGGATGTGCATACCGCTTGTAATACTTTTGACTGGATAGACGGTAATACTTATACATCAAATAACAGTACAGCTATGCATACCATTACTGGTGGTGCTGCTAATGGTTGTGATTCTGTAATAACTTTAGATTTAACTATTAATAATACTGTTAATAGCACGGATGTGCATACCGCTTGTAATACTTTTACCTGGATAGACGGCAATACTTACACTTCTTCTAATACCTCCGCTACACATACTATATCTGGTGGTGCAGCTAATGGTTGTGATTCTGTAATAACTTTAGATTTAACTATCAATAATACTGTTAATAGCACAGATGTGCATACCGCTTGTAATACTTTTACCTGGATAGACGGCAATACTTACACTTCTTCTAATACCTCCGCTACGCATACTATATCTGGTGGTGCTGCTAATGGTTGTGATTCTGTAATAACTTTAGATTTAACTATCAATAATACCGTTAATAGCACGGATGTGCATACCGCTTGTAATACTTTTGACTGGATAGACGGCAATACTTACACTTCTTCTAATACCTCCGCTACGCATACTATATCTGGTGGTGCTGCTAATGGTTGTGATTCTGTAATAACTTTAGATTTAACTATCAATAATACCGTTAATAGCACGGATGTGCTACCGCTTGTAATACTTTTACCTGGATAGACGGCAATACTTACACTTCTTCTAATACCTCCGCTACATACTATATCTGGTGGTGCAGCTAATGGTTGTGATTCTGTAATAACTTTAGATTTAACTATCAATAATACCGTTAATAGCACGGATGTGCATACCGCTTGTAATACTTTTACCTGGATAGACGGCAATACTTACACTTCTTCTAATACCTCCGCTACACATACTATATCTGGTGGTGCTGCTAATGGTTGTGATTCTGTAATAACTTTAGATTTAACTATCAATAATACCGTTAATAGCACGGATGTGCATACCGCTTGTAATACTTTTGACTGGATAGACGGCAATACGTACACTTCTTCTAATACCTCCGCTACACATACTATATCTGGTGGTGCTGCTAATGGTTGTGATTCTGTAATAACTTTAGATTTAACTATCAATAATACTGTTAATAGCACGGATGTGCATACCGCTTGTAATACTTTTACCTGGATAGACGGCAATACTTACACTTCTTCTAATACCTCCGCTACACATACTATATCTGGTGGTGCTGCTAATGGTTGTGATTCTGTAATAACTTTAGATTTAACTATTAATAATACCGTTAATAGCACGGATGTGCATACCGCTTGTAATACTTTTGACTGGATAGACGGTAATACTTATACATCAAATAACAGTACAGCTATGCATACCATTACTGGTGGTGCTGCTAACGGTTGTGATTCTATTGTTACGCTTAATTTAACTATAACAAATACAGTAAATAGTATAGATATACAAACTGCTTGTAACACTTATACTTGGATAGACGGTAATACTTATACATCAAATAACAGTACAGCTACGCATACTATTGCAGGTGGAGCAGCTAACGGTTGTGATTCTATTGTTACGCTTAATTTAACTATAACAAATACAGTAAATAGTATAGATATACAAACTGCTTGTAATACTTTTACCTGGATAGACGGCAACACCTATACATCTTCTAATAATACAGCAACGCATACTATAACAGGCGGAGCAACTAACGGCTGTGATTCTATTGTTACACTTAATTTAACTATAACAAATACAGTAAATAGTATAGATATACAAACTGCTTGTAACACTTATACTTGGATAGACGGTAATACTTATACATCAAATAACAGTACAGCTATGCATACCATTATTGGTGGAGCAGCTAATGGTTGTGATTCTATTGTTACGCTTAATCTTACGATTAACAATTCAGTAGTAGCCACATCAACATCTACCTCTTGTAATCCTGCCGATGTAGGTACTAACATGACAGGACCATTTACTATGGCAAACGGTTGTGATTCTACGCATTATGATACCGTAAGTTTAGCCTCTATAAATGTAAGTGCTCATGCCAGCGATACATTAATATATCAAGGTAATGAAATAGTGCTATATAGTATAGGCGATAATGTTACCAGTTATTCATGGACAGCAAATAATAATCTAATTTCAACAGATTCTTCATTTACACATACGCCTAATGAAACTGCTACTTACTATTTGTTGGCAACTAATGGAGATTGTGAAGATGTAGATAGTATAACCATACAAGTGCTTTTAGAAACTGCTCCGTTAATACCAAACTCATTTACACCAAATGGAGATACTCATAATGATATTTTCCAAGTGGTAAATGCCGATAAATTTAGAAGTGTAAGTATAAGAGTTTATAATAGATGGGGAGAAGAAGTATTTAATCAAAGTGGATCAAATCCTGGGTGGGATGGCAATTTTAAACTAAAAGAGCAACCCGTTGACTATTATCAATACGTTATTTCTGTTGAATCATTTACAGGAGAAGTAACAACAGTTTCTGGAAGTTTAGCTTTATTTAGATAAGCAAACAATAACAATTAATTGTAAAAATGGCAGTTTTATTCAATATAAACTGCCATTTTTGCTTTATTTAAACAAAGGTTCAATTATTGATTTATCAATGCCAGATAAATTGATAATTATGAATCAAGATAAATATACACAAAAATCGCTGGAGGCATTAAGCTCTGCACAGCAGCTGGCTTATAATAATGGCAATCCCAGTTTAGAAACCATACATCTACTTAAAGGTATTGAAGATGTAGATAAAGACGTTTTTCCATTCTTAATGGATAAAATGGGTGCCAATATGCACTCCATTTCTCAAGAAATAAATAATCAAATAAATGCACTGCCCAAACAAAGTAATACTCAAGGGCAAGTAACGCCTTCAAGAGCATTGAGTAATGTTTTACTTAAAGCCAATAAAATAATGACCGATATGGGCGATTCTTACGTAAGTATAGAACACTTAATTTTAGCCATTATAGCACAAAATGATAATACTGCTAAAATACTTACTCAGTTAGGCGTATCGGAAAATAAAACTAAAAACGCCATAGAAGAACTGCGTAAAGGAAGCAAAGTAACCGACCAAAATGCAGAATCTAAGTACAATGCTTTATCAAAATATGCCTTAAACTTAAATGAAAGAGCAAAAGAAGGACGTTTAGACCCTGTGATAGGGCGAGATGAAGAAATACGCAGAGTACTGCATATATTATCAAGACGTACTAAAAACAACCCTATATTAGTGGGAGAACCCGGAGTGGGTAAAACAGCTATAGCAGAAGGTATAGCCATGAGAATAGTGAATGGCGATGTGCCTGAAAATTTAAAAAGTAAAGAAATTTTTGCTTTAGATATGGGCTTACTTACAGCAGGGGCTAAATATCGTGGTGAGTTTGAAGAAAGACTAAAAGGTGTGGTAAAAGAAGTGCAGGAAGCTCATGGAGAAATTATACTTTTTATAGATGAAATACACACTTTAGTAGGTGCAGGAGCTACAGAAGGAGCTATGGATGCCGCCAATATTTTAAAACCCGCTTTGGCAAGAGGAGAGTTAAGAGCCGTGGGAGCTACAACCAATAAAGAATATCAAAAATATTTTGAAAAAGATAAAGCTTTAGAAAGAAGATTTCAAAAAGTAATAATTGACGAACCAAGTACTGAAGATTCTATTTCAATACTTAGAGGCTTAAAAGACCGCTACGAAATGCACCATAAAGTAAAAATTAAAGATGATGCTATTATTGCAGCCGTTGAGCTTTCAAATAGATATATTACTGACCGCCAACTACCCGATAAAGCCATAGATTTAATAGATGAAGCTGCCGCAAAATTGCGTTTAGAAATAGATTCCTTGCCTGAAGAATTAGACGAAATAGAAAGAAAAATTCGCCAATTAGAAATAGAACGAGAAGCTATTAAAAGAGAAAAAGACGAAAAGAAAATAGAAGAATTGAATAAACAATTAGCCGATTGGAATGAAAAAAGAGATGCTTTTAGAGCCAAATGGCAAAAAGAGAAAGAACTTTTAGACAGTATTCAAGCAAAAAAGAAAGCTATAGACCAATATAAACTGCAAGCCGAGCAATACGAACGCAATGGCGACTATGGAAAAGTAGCAGAAATACGCTATGGCAAAATAAAAGAAAATGAAGACGAAGTAAAAACTTTAGAAGCTAAACTAAGTCAAATAAATGAAGATTCAAGACTGCTAAAAGAAGAAGTAGATAGTGAAGATATTGCCGAAATAGTTTCTAAATGGACAGGCATACCCGTAAGCAAAATGATGGAAACAGAAAGGGCTAAACTCATTCGTTTAGAAGATGAATTAGGCAAACGTGTTATAGGACAAAGAGAAGCTATAGAAGCCGTTTCTAATGCTATAAGAAGAAATAGAGCCGGCTTGTCTGACGAAAATAAACCCATTGGTTCTTTCCTTTTTATAGGTAGTTCGGGAGTAGGAAAAACAGAGTTGTCCAAAGCTTTAGCCTCTTATTTGTTTAATGATGAAAATGCCATTATTAGAATAGACATGAGCGAATATATGGAGAAACATTCAGTTTCCCGACTAATAGGAGCACCTCCGGGATATGTGGGTTATGACGAAGGCGGACAGCTTACCGAACCTGTGCGTAAAAAACCTTACTCCGTAGTTTTGTTAGACGAATTTGAAAAAGCTCATCCCGATGTTTTTAATATTTTACTTCAAGTTTTAGACGAAGGAAGACTGACAGATAATAAAGGTAGAATTGCTAATTTTAAAAATACCATTATTATTATGACCTCAAATATAGGTTCAGACATTATTCAAGAAAACTTTAATAATGCCAGCATGAAAGAGATGCCAGCAATCTATGCCGCCACTAAAGTGCAAGTTTTAGAACGATTAAAAAAATCTGTGCGACCTGAGTTTTTAAATAGAATAGATGAAATTACTATGTTTGAACCTTTAACAAGAAGCAACTTAAAAGAAATAGCTCAGTTACAGCTAAATAAACTGAAAGAAAGATTAAATCAGCAAAATGTTAAGCTTGAAGTTTCTGACAAAGCCTTAGATTTAATAGCAGATGAAGGCTACGACCCACAGTATGGTGCCAGACCGATTAAACGAATTATACAAAAAGACATTATCAACTTATTATCCAAAAAAATATTGGGTAATGAAGTTCGTGAGGGCTCAATTTTTATAATTGATGTTTATAATGGCGAACTGATGGTAAGTTTAGACGTGAAAGCTGAAAAATTAGCGTAAATTTGTAATCAATAAAAATAGCGGTTAGTCATATTTTTTTGACCGACCGCTTTTTTATCTAAAAAAAAGAGAAAATAAAATATGAGCTTTAAAGAACAAATGTTTCCAATTGATGATGATGCTGAGTTTTTACCCATTATTAATGATGAAGAAATAGAAGAAAATGAAAATGTAGATTTAAAAGACGCAATGCCCGTATTGGCACTACGAAATTCCGTAATATACCCCGGAGTAATTATGCCGATAACCGTAGGTAGAGAAACATCTATTAAAGCAGTTAGAAATGCTTATAGAAAAGATAAATTAGTTGCCGTTTTAGCTCAAACTAATGCTAAAGAAGAAGACCCCGGTTTTGACGATTTGTATCCGGTAGGTACTTTAGCCCGAATTTTAAAAATGCTAAAAATGCCTGATGGCACCAATACCGTTATTTTAAAAGGCGTTATAAAAATTAAATTAACTCAAAGTGTAGAAGAAGAACCATTTTTAAAAGCTCATTTTGAAAAAATAGACGAAAAAAAACCTAAACAAACCAAACAATTCAAAGCTTTAATTTCTACTATAGAAGATACAGCTAAGGAAATTATAGAAAAATCAAACAACATACCTAATGAAGCTGTTATTGCTTTAAAAAATATTAAAAACAGAGAATTTCTTATAAATTTTATTTCATCAAACATAAATAGTGGCGTAGCCGAAAAACAAACTTTATTAGAAGTAGATGATATAGAACTAAGAGCCAATAAACTATTAGAGCACTTAAACAATGAAGTGCAAATGCTGGATTTAAAGAATAAAATTCAGGATAAAACCCGAGTGGATATAGAAAAACAGCAACGAGATTATTTTTTGCATCAGCAGTTAAAAGCTATTCAAGAAGAATTAGGACAAGAAAGCCCTGCTAAAGAGTTGGAAACATTAAAAGCTAAGGCTGCCAAAATGAAATGGCCTAAAAAAGTGGGAGAAAAATTTGATAAAGAATACGTTAAACTACAGCGTACCAATCCCGCTTCGCCAGATTATGCTTTAACCTTAAATCATTTAGAACTGCTTTTAGATTTGCCTTGGGCTACTACTACTAAAGATAAACTTGACTTAAAAAAAGCCAAAGAAGTTTTAGATAATGAGCACTACGGATTAGATAAAATAAAAGATAGAATTTTAGAATATTTAGCCGTACTAAAATTAAAAGGCGATTTAAAATCGCCCATACTTTGCTTTGTAGGCCCTCCGGGAGTGGGAAAAACCTCTTTAGGAAAATCAATAGCAACAGCTTTAGGCAGAAAATATGTGCGTATGTCGCTGGGTGGCTTGCATGACGAAAGTGAAATACGCGGACACAGAAAAACCTACATAGGAGCTATGCCGGGGCGTATTATTCAGTCTATAAAAAAAGTAGAATCATCAAATCCTGTTTTTATTTTAGATGAAATAGACAAAGTAGGAAATGATTTTAGAGGCGACCCAAGTTCGGCTTTGTTAGAAGTATTAGACCCTGAGCAAAATAGTACTTTTTATGATAATTATTTAGAAACAGAGTTTGACCTTAGCAAAGTTATGTTTATAGCTACAGCAAATAATTTGAGTTCTATTCAGCCGGCTTTAAGAGATAGAATGGAAATTATATTTTTAAGTGGTTATTCTGTAGAGGAAAAAATTGAAATTGCTAAAAGGCATTTAATTCCCGAGCAAAGAAAAGCCCACGGACTTAATGCCAATCAAGTAAAATTAAACAAAAGTGTTATTGAAAACATTATACAAAATTATACCAGAGAAAGTGGCGTAAGAGATTTAGAAAGAAAAATAGCCGGAGTAATGCGTGCTATTGCTAAAAGAGTAGCCACAGAAGAAGTGTATAATATATCGGTTAAAGAATCAGATTTAGAAACATATTTGGGTATTTCGCACTTAAATATTAAAAAAGCTTTGAGCCAGAATGTACCCGGTGTGTCTATTGGTTTAGCATACACGGCTGTAGGTGGCGATATACTTTTTATAGAAAGTGTAAAATACAAAGGCAAAGAAGGTTTAAAATTAACGGGAAATTTAGGTAATGTAATGAAAGAAAGTGCTAACACGGCACTAACTTATTTAAAAGCCAATGCTTCTAAATTTAAAATAAGCGAAAAAGAGCTAAAAGAAAATGTAGTTCACTTACATTTTCCGGCAGGAGCCACACCAAAAGATGGTCCTTCGGCAGGAATAACTATACTTACAGCTTTAGCTTCTTTATTTACCGGCAAAAGTGTAAAACCCTATTTGGCAATGACAGGCGAAATTAGTTTGCGTGGCAAAGTAATGCCTGTAGGCGGCATAAAAAAAAAGTGTTAGGAGCAAAACGAGCAGGCATTAAGGAAATAATAATGTGCACCGAAAACGAAAAAGATGTAAAAGAAATTAACGAAGAATACATCAAAGGAATTACTTTCCATTATGTAGAAACCATGGACGAAGTTCTGGAAATAGCGTTGTAATGACAATTCCTTACATTCTTTCAGGCATATCTATACCCAATATAGCAAAACTGCTTTTTAAAGTATTAGCCACATAAGCAGAAAGTTGTAAACGGAAATTTTTAGTATTCTCTCTTCCACATTTAATATTGATGTGCTTGAGTAAAACTTGCTAAACCCTTTAGCTAATTCATAGCTATAAGATGTTATCATACTAATATCAAAATTATTAGCAGATTGTTGTATTACGGGTTGATATTTATACAATATTTTAATCAATTCTTTTTCTTCTGCCGTTAAGCTAACTTTAGTTGTATCAATTTCCCCACAGTCTGTTTTCTTAATAAAGATTGAATACGCACATAGTTAAACTGCACAAAAGGACCTGTATCTCCTTGAAAATCAATAGATTCTTCTGGATTAAAAATCATAGATTTTTTAGGATTAACTTTAAGTATAAAATACTTTAAAGCTCCCATGGCTAATATTTTGTATAGTTTTTTGGCTTCTTCTTCAGTAAAATCTTCTACTTTGCCCAACTCTTCTGTATGTTTTTGAGCTGTGGCAATCATTTCCGCTATTAAATCATCGGCATCTACTACCGTACCTTCACGGCTTTTCATACGTCCATCGGGCAGGTTTACTAAACCATAACTTAAATGATATATACCTTCGGCATAAGGTTTTTCCAGTTTTTCTAAAGTTAATTTCAATACTTTAAAATGGTAGTTTTGCTCGTCTGCCACCACATAAATAGAGTTGTCATAATGATAATCTTTATAGCGAGCTTCTGCCACGCCTATATCTTGCGTTATATAAACCGAAGTACCATCTGAACGCAACAATATTTTTTTATCTAAGCCTTTGTCTTCTAAATTTACCCAAACAGAACCGTCTTTATGTTGCTCAAATTTCCCTTCTTTTACTCCTTTAAGTACTTCTTGTTTCCCTTTCTCAAAGTAATCACTTTCTTTGTAATGTTTTTCAAAATCAACACCCAACGCTTCAAAAGTTTGTTCAAAACCATCATAACACCATTGGTTCATTTTTTCCCATAAAGCTTTGGTTTCTTTATCTCCTGCTTCCCATTTCAACAACATTTCTCGGGCTTGCTTCATTAGTGGAGCAGCTTCTTCGGCATCTTTTTTATCTACTCCATTTGCTATAAGTTCAGCTATTTGTGCTTTATGCTTCTTATCAAACTCAACATAATATTTCCCTACAAAATGATCGCTTTTTATACCTGTGCTTCCCGGTGTTTCGCCATTGCCAAACAATTTATACGCCAACATACTTTTACATATTGCTATACCTCTATCGTTGTATATGTTTACTTTGTGTACATCATTGCCTGCATAAGAAAGCAACTGTGCGGTACTATAACCCAGCAACATATTACGTATATGTCCTAAATGAAGCGGTTTATTAGTATTTGGCCCACAATATTCTAATACCGTTGTGGTATTGTTTTTAGCTAAACTAAAGTCTGTTTTGATACTGTTTTCATTAAAATAACTTAACCAAAAATCATTTGACAGCTCCAAATTTAAAAAGCCTTTTACTACATTAAAATCAGCAACTATCTTTAATTTATCCTTTAAGTAAGCTCCAATTTCTTGCCCTACTTCTTCCGGCTTCTTTTTGGCATATCTTACTAAAGGAAATACCACCACCGTTGTATCTCCGGCAAATTCTTTTAATGTTTCATTTAGCGATATATCTTCTGTAGTGAGTGCAACATTATATAAGTTTTGCAATGCGGCTACTACACCTTCCTTTATTTCCTTTTCAAAATTCATTATTACATTATTTTCACATAAAGCTTTTCTGCTTCTTTATGTACTTTAGCCAATCCGCTACTTGTTAGAGATTTTATGGCTTTATCCCATTTCTTATTACTTAATCCCGTTATGTTTTTTAATTCGTCTAAAATACCGGATTCTAATTTTTCTAAATGCTTAAACACCAATTTAGCATCATCGCTAAGTTGTTCAAAACCTTCATTTACTTTTTTCTTTTTCTCAGGTCGCATTTGTGGGAAAAACAGCACCTCTTGTATAGACGGATTATTAGTTAAAAACATAATTAACCTATCCATTCCTATGCCCAAACCCGATGTTGGCGGCATACCATATTCTAAAGAACGCAAGAAATCTTGGTCTATAAACATGGCTTCGTCATCCCCTTTTTCAGACAATTTCAATTGCTCTTCAAATCTCTCACGCTGGTCTATTGGGTCGTTTAGCTCGCTATACGCATTAGCTACTTCTTTGCCACACACCATTAGCTCAAAACGCTCTGTAAGTTCAGGATTATCTCTATGCTCTTTGCACAACGGACTCATTTCCTTAGGATAATCTGTAATAAATGTAGGCTGAATGAAATTTCCTTCACATTTTTCTCCAAAAATTTCATCTATCAGCTTGCCTTTACCCATAGTTTCATCTACTTCTATACCTAATTCCTCTGCTTTAGCTCTAATTTCTGCTTCGGTTTTTCCTGTTATGTCAAATCCTGTAAACTTTTTTATAGCATCTGTCATAGTAACACGAGCATAAGGAGCTTTAAAATCTATATTTTGTTCTTTAAATACAGCTTTTGAAGTTCCATTAACAGCAATAGCACAATGTTCCAATAATTGCTCTGTAAATTCCATCATCCAATTGTAGTCTTTGTAAGCTACATATATTTCCATTACGGTAAATTCAGGATTATGGGTTCTGTCCATTCCTTCATTTCTAAAATTTTTAGAAAACTCATAAACACCTTCAAAACCACCAACTATCAATCTTTTTAAATACAACTCGTTAGCTATACGCAAATACAAAGGAATATCTAAAGCATTGTGGTGGGTAATAAACGGACGAGCCGCAGCACCTCCCGGTATTGATTGCAAAACAGGCGTTTCTACTTCCATATAACCACGAGCATTAAAAAACGCTCGCATAGCATTATACATTTTAGTACGCTTAATAAAAATATCTTTTATTTGAGGATTTACCACTAAATCGGCATAACGCTGGCGATACCTCATTTCTACATCAGTAAATCCATCGTGCACCACACCCTCACTATCTGTTTTAGGCAAAGGCAAAGGTTTTAAAGCTTTACTTAACAAGGTAAAATCTTTTACTCTAACCGTTTTTTCTCCTACCTGAGTTGTAAATAAAGTACCTTCTATGCCTACAAAATCTCCAAAATCTATTAGTTTTTTAAAAATTTCATTGTATTTGGTTTTGTCTTCGCCAGTGCATATTTCATCTCTATTAAAATACACTTGTACCCTACCCTTTTCATCTTGTAGCTCAGCAAAAGAAGCTTTACCTTGCACTTTTATAGACATTAAACGCCCTGCTATTTTCACAGCTTTATCTTCTTTATAATTGTTTTTTATATCGGAAGAATTACTATTTACTTCAAATAAATTGGCAGGATAAGGATTTACACCCAATTCTCTCAATTTTACCAGTTTTTCTCTTCTTACAAGCTCTTGTTCAGATAGTTGTTGACTCACGTTTACTTTAATTTTTAGCAAAGGTAATACTTAGCTCTTAATTCTTATAAAACTAATGGCGTATGCCTAATAAGTTTCATAATTTACTTTTGAAATTATTTTGTTCAAAAAATCGTTATTTTTGAAGAATCAATTTATAATGCCCATGAATATTAAGGAAATGGAACATGAAAAATTAAATCTTATTACTTGGATTGCCCAATTGCAAGATGCGAAGCTAATTCAAAAGCTAAAAAATTTTAGAACAGATAATTTTTCTATACCCCAATGGCAAAAAGAGGAGTTAGACAAACGAACTAAAGCTCTTGAAAATGGAACAATGAAAACTCGCTCTTGGGAAGAAGCTAAGAAAGAAATTTTTAAAAAATGAGGTACTTATTAGAGATTGGTACAGAAGCTGAAAATGATATTTCTGAATCCTTTCTTTGGTATGAAGAACAACAAAGTGGTTTAGGCAATAAATTTGAACGAGTAATTACTGACTTATTAGCTGATATACAAAGAAATCCCCTTGCTTTTCAAAAAAGATATAAAAATATTAGAATTGCTTTTTCACAGAAATTCTCTTTTGGTATTCATTTTATAGTAAAAGAAAATATTATTACTATTATTGCTGTTTTTCATACATCAAGAAATCCTAAGTTGTGGGTTAAAAGATAATTAAAACTGTTGACTCACGTTTACTTTAATTTTTAGCATAGCCGTTAATTCTTATAAAACTAATGACGTATGCCTAATAAGTTTCATAATTTACTTTTGAAATTATTTTGTTCAAAAAATCGTTATTTTTGAAGAATCAATTTATATACTTATGGATATTAAGTTAGAAAAAGATAATATAATTAAGCGGTTTGAAAAAATTAACGACATTGATTTAATTAAAGCAGTTAAAAGTTTATTAGACTTTGGTCTAAAAAGGAATTCTAAAAAAAAGAAAGAATTATCTAAGTTTTTTGGCATTATGAATGAAGATGAAGCTAATGAATTTGACCGTATCATTAATGATGGCTGTGAAAATATAGATAAGAATGAGTGGTGATAATTCTTTGATATTAGATACAAATGTTGTTATTGAAATTTTTAAAGGGAACAAAAAAGTAAAGGAATTATTTGAGCAAGACTATAATTTATTTATCCCTGCTACAGTTATTGGCGAACTTTATTATGGCTGTTATAATTCTAAAAATCCAAAAAAACATTTTAACCAAATTAATGAATTTATAACAGAACTAAATATTTTAAACACAAACGAAGAAGTTTGTATTTCATACGGAAAAATTAAAACATCTTTAAAAAAGAAAGGAACTCCTATACCAGAAAATGATATTTGGATTGCAGCTTTTTCTAAAGCTAACAATATCTTACTATTTAGTTTTGATTCACATTTTGATTTTATTCCAGATTTTAAATATCTAAAATCTCTTTAAGCTATTTAATTTGCTTTATTGAACTGCTACTATTATTTCTTACAAAATAATAGAACGCACAATTGGCTTTATACAAAATTTACAACAATGAAAAAATAGCCTTATTGTTTGTACTTTTGTAGTCTATACAAATAATACTGAGTTTATGAGTAAAGAATCTTTTAAAGAATATATAGATAATGGCTATACTTTTAAAGGCGACAGCATAGTGCTGGGAACAGCTATTTTTGAAAAGCAACCCATAGAAAATACTTTAATAAAAATACCGCTTAAAACACTTACAAGACATGGATTGATAGCCGGAGCTACGGGTACAGGAAAAACTAAAAGTCTTCAAGTTTTAGCCGAGCAATTAAGCAATAAAGGTATCCCCTCTTTAGTAATGGATTTAAAAGGCGATTTAAGTGGATTGGCTCAACCTGGCGAATTTAATGACCATGTAAAATGGCGACATGGATTAATAGGTATTCCTTACGAACCAGGTGCTAAACCTGTAGAATTACTCACTTTATCTGAAGAAAAAGGAGTAAGACTACGAGCCACGGTTTCTGAATTTGGTCCTATTTTAATTTCTAAAATTTTAGACTTAAACGATACACAAGGCGGTATAGTAGCTGTACTTTTTAAGTATTGCGATGACAATAAACTGCCTTTATTAAATTTAGAAGATTTTAAAAAAGCACTTCAATATGTTATAGACGAAGGCAAAGAAGCTTTTACTGAAGAATATGGGAGCATGTCGCCCGTTTCTGTAAATACCATTATTAGAAAAGTAATTGAATTAGAGCAGCAAGGAGCCGATAAGTTTTTTGGAGAAATATCTTTTGAAGTTAATGACTTACTTAGAACAACAAGAGACGGAAAAGGCATTATAAATATTATACGCCTTACCGATATACAAGACCGACCTAAGCTTTTTTCTACATTTATGCTAAGCTTATTAGCAGAAGTTTATAGTGTATTTCCCGAAGAAGGAGATGTAGAAAAACCTAAGTTATGCATTTTTATAGATGAAGCACATTTGGTTTTTAACAATGCATCTAAAGCATTATTAGATCAAATAGAAGCCATCATTAAATTAATAAGATCAAAAGGTGTGGGCGTTTATTTTATAACTCAAAACCCTACAGATGTGCCGGACGCTGTCCTTAGTCAGTTGGGATTAAAAGTGCAACATGCCTTGCGTGCTTTTACGGCAAAAGACCGAAAAGAAATAAAACAAACAGCAGAAAATTATCCTATTTCAGAGTTTTATAATACCGATGAAGTATTGACTTCTTTAGGAACAGGAGAAGCATTAGTAACCGCTTTAAACGAAAAAGGAATACCTACGCCATTATCTGCCACGCTTATGCGTGCTCCGGAAACCAGAATGGATATTCTTAGTGAAAAAGAAATAGATGTAGTCATTAGCCAGTCTAATTTAGTGAGTAAATACAACCAAGAAATAGACAGAGAAAGTGCCGCAGAAATATTAGAGAAAAAAATAGGAAAAGCTCAAGATAAAGCCGAACAAGAAAAAAAGGCAAAAGAACAACAAGTAAAAAAATCTACATCAACCAAAAAAGAGATCGGCACCTTTGAAAAACTAAGCAAAAACACAATGGTACGTCAAATGGGAAGGACTTTAGTTAATACTTTAACAAGAAGTTTGTTGGGGATACTAAAAAAATAATTTTTTTTAAGCAATAAAAGTTTGAAGATTTGATATTATCCGTATATTTGCAGTCCGTTAAAATAAACGGGCAGTTCTAAACATAATGCGAGAGTAGCTCAGTTGGTAGAGCACGACCTTGCCAAGGTCGGGGTCGCGAGTTCGAATCTCGTCTCTCGCTCATAAATGAGTTTGTGTGAGAGTTTGAGTGTAAAGTGTGTGGAATATTGATTTCCACTTTTCTTTTCACATACCAAACCCACACTCCATATCCACACCTTTTTATACCCTGGTGGTGGAACTGGTAGACACGCAAGACTTAAAATCTTGTGACAGCAATGTCGTGCGGGTTCAAGTCCCGCCCGGGGTACGTAAAAGCCTTAGTTAGCAATAACTGAGGCTTTTTTGTTTTCTATTTTCCCCACAATTGAAATATTTTCTATAACTTTTATTATATTAGAGTAATATTTTATTCTAAATGAAAAATCTACTTTTTATATCAATTATATCTATACTAATTTGTGCTTGCAACAAAAAAGAGAGTATCTGTACCAACGATGATTTTTGTACATTTATAAACACACAAAATTTTGAAGATTCAAGAAGTGTGGTCAATCATTTTCTTGCAGGGATAGATGATAAATTGCCTAAACAAGAAAAAATTAACCTTTTAATAGAATGGTTGAATTGCAAAAATTGTATTCTTAATACAGAATTAATTTGCGTTTCTTGTATTAGAACTAATCCTCCTCAATCTGAATTAAACATTACTATAATAGAAAATGGTACAGAAAAAGAATACACTATGGATATTATAATGGGTTCACCTTTAGTATTAAGTAGATACCACGAACCACAATAATTACACAAAAAACCAAACTTCTTTATTTCTTAACAACGCTTTAATTTCTTTTTGTTCATCTCCATTAGCCACAGCTATAATAAACTGTTGCTTTTCTGTTGGTATAATAGATTTATAATGAAGCATTTTCTGCTTATAAATTATATGCCCTACTTTCTTCTCATTATTGCACAGCCAAGTGAAAGGAATATTTTTATTGTTTAAATATTTAGCTATCTGTTTGCCTTTTGTGCCCGCACCCCAAAGTATCAATTCCTTATTTTTATTATAATCTACAAGCAGAAAATAGTGGCATTTCAAATCAATAAAAGTATTATTTGCATAATTACTATCATTTCTTGAAGCTCTTGTTTCGTGGTCTCGCCATAAATGACAAGTTTCTTTTACATTAACCACTTTTAATTTATGCTGATACATTCTAAAACATAAATCATAATCCTCAGGATAAATATCAAAATCAAATGCTCCAATTTTATTTAAAGTAGCCTTTGCCATTAACCAGCAAGGCGATGGAATAACACACTCTTTGTATATTTCGCTAAAATTATTTTCGCTTTGCATTAAGGAGTTTAGCCATTGCTCGTATTTTTTGTAGCCGTTTCCTACATTGCCGTCAGAAAAATATTGAACAAATCCTGTAGCTACGGTATTTTCTTTATTTTTTAAGGCATTTTCTAAAAATTCCAATTTCCCTTTGGGCATTATATCATCTGCATCCATACGGCTTATTAAATTGCCCACACTTTTGCTATAAGACAAACGCAAAGCATTAATAATTCCTTTTTGTTCATTATTAAAAACCCTAATTCTACTATCGTTTTGGGCAAATGTGCTAAGCAATTTCAAACTGCCGTCTGTAGAGAAATCATTTATAGCTATCAACTCCCAATTTTGATATGTTTGATGAATAATAGAAGATAAGCATTCTGTTAAATACTGCTCGGCATTAAAAACGGGCATTAATATTGAAATCTTATTATTATCCAATTTTGAGGTATAATTATTGCTATTAAATTTTTGATGAGCAAATTGTCGGAAAAATACGACCCTAAAAATAAGAAAAGTTTACAAACCATTAAATTTTTAACGGAATGGATGGATACTAAATTTACTATTCCTTTTACCAATATAAAATTTGGCTTAGATCCACTATTAAGTTTAATGCCCGGTGCAGGAGATATAATAAGTAGTGGTATAAACGTAGGAATTTTGGGACTTATTTTAGCCAAAGGCGTTCCGGTTAAAACAGCTTTTAAAATGATGTTTAATACCATATTTGATACTTTATTTTCATCTATTCCGTTTTTAGGAACTATAGTAGATGTTGGCTTTAAATCTAATACCAAAAATTTACACTTATTAGAGCAACACTTAAAAAACAACCCAAATGGAAAATATGAATACGGAATTTGGATAGTTTTTGGAATAACTATTTTTATGATTATTGCAATAATTTTATCTTTAGTATTCTTATTGCTATATTTAGCCAGTAAAATAGAACCTACAACTATAAATTATTTTTAAACTAAAAAACAAAAAACTATGAGAAATTTAATTTTTTTAACGCTATTATTAGCAGGCTTTTTAGTAGGCTGCAAACAAAATGGCACAAATGTTGAACAGCAAATTGAAACTGAAGAAGACAAACTTAGTGAAAAAGAAGCTGTTTTTATGGATTCTGTTTCAAATGAAATAGAAAAAGCAGGAGACGATATTAAGGATAAATCTGAAGAGTTGGATAGTTTATTAAATGAATTGTAAAATTTAAAAATGATGAAAAAAACAATAAAAACAATATTTGTATTAGCCGGTTTTGTGTTAATGGCTAATTTATCTTTTGCTCAAGGCAATGGACATGGAAAAGAGTATAAAGACAAAGTAAAAGAACCGCTACCTCACAGAGAGGAGTTGAACGACAAAGGCAAAAAGGATAATTATTCTAAAGCAGAAAAAGAGGGTAAGGAGTACATGAAAGAAAAAGAGCATGAGCATACCCAAGGTAAAGGACATGAAAAAAATCATGGAGAAGAAAGAGAGTTTGAGCAAGGAAAAGACAAAGAATGGAAAGGAGAAAAAGGAGAACATCCTGAAGGAAAACCTGAAATGCCTGAGGGTAAAAAACAAGGACCTCCTCCTCATGACGATAAAGGCAACGGACATGGATATGGAAAAGATAAAGCTGGTTTAGAAGGAAAAGATTTTGGTCAGCACAGAGCTGAAGAAGCTAAAATGAACAAAGAAACTAAAGCTAAGGAATTAGATAGCAACATAACTACAGGAGAGGATAAAGTGGCAGCCGCTAAAGAAAAAATTAATGCTTCAAAGCAAAAATTAGAAGAAAGCAAAAAGACCGGTAAAATTAATGATGCTCAGTACAAAGAAGAACTTCAAAAAATTAACAGAGCCGAAGAAGCTGTAAAAAACTTAGAAAATAGCCTTCAAAAAGGAAAAGAGTTAAATATGCAAGCTAAATAAGCAATTGAAATTTTTATTTATAAAAAAAAGCTATTGACATTAGGTTGATAGCTTTTTTTTATTCTCACATCTATCAATACTGCTCCTTATCACTTGGGAAATCTTGACTTCTTACATCTTCAATGTATTGCTCCACAGCACCTTTAATATCATCATAAAGATTCAAATAGCGTCTTAAAAAACGGGGGCTAAACTCTGAAGTAATGCCCAGCATATCGTGAAGTACGAGCACTTGCCCGTCCACCTCATGCCCTGCACCTATACCAATAACAGGAATGTTTACACTTTCGGCAACTTTTTTAGCCAGTTTAGCAGGAATTTTTTCTAAAACTAAAGCAAAACAGCCTATTTCTTCCAGCATTTTAGCATCTTCTAAAAGCTTTTCTGCCTCAGCTTCTTCTTTAGCTCTTACCGTATATGTTCCAAATTTATAAATACTTTGAGGTGTTAAACCCAAATGTCCCATCACGGGAATCCCTGCCGTTAAAATTCTAATTATAGAATCTTTTATTTCTAATCCGCCCTCTAATTTAATAGCATGAGCTCCACTTTCTTTCATTATTCTAATGCTGGAATCTAAAGCCGCACGACTATTGCCTTGGTACGAACCAAAAGGTAAATCTACCACTACCAAACAACGCCCCACAGCACGCACCACCGATGAAGCATGATAAATCATTTGGTCTAAAGTAATAGGCAAAGTAGTTTCGTGCCCTGCCATTACATTACTGGCACTATCGCCTACCAGTATAATATCTATACCCGCATCATCTACAATTTTAGCCAAAGAATAATCATAGGCCGTAAGCATAGATATTTTTTCATTATTATCTTTCATTGCTTGTAGCGTATGGGTTGTTACGCGTTTTACATTACCGTGTACCGACATATTTTTATGTTTTTTGCATTACAAAAGTAATAATAAATTATGGGTTTAATCTTTATCCATTATGTATTTTGACTTTTTTGAAGATTAAGTTTAGATACCAAAAAAATATGAAGTTTAGTATGTTTCAATTTTCTGTTTTCCGATTAAACAAATAACACATAATTCCTTTACCTTTGCACCTCAAAAATAATTAATTATGTCTTGGATATATATCAATCAAATGCAGGATAATGTTGGCAAAAAAGTAACTTTAAAAGGTTGGGTTGCCAATAAAAGAGATAGCAAAGGACTGTCATTTGTAAATTTGCGTGATGGAAGTGGATTTTGTCAGTGTGTTATTTCTGAAGATGTAGTAGGCAATAAATTTGAAGATACAAAACAACTTAGCCAAGAAACTTCATTAAGTATTACAGGAACTGTGGTTCAAGATGAAAAACAAATTGGAGGTTTTGAGCTTCAAGCTACAGACTTTGAAATTATCCATGTTTCTGAAGATTATCCTATAACTCCAAAAGAACATGGAGTAGATTTTTTGTTAGAAAGAAGACATTTATGGTTAAGAAGTTCTCAGCAATGGGCTATAATGCAGGTGCGTAATGCTACTATTTTTGCATTACATTCTTTCTTTCAAGAAAAAGGATTTATGCTAATGGATTCGCCTATTTTTACGGGAAGTGCTGCTGAGGGAACTACAGATTTATTTGCTACAGATTATTTTGGGCAAGAAGCTTATTTGGCTCAAACAGGACAACTTTATGGCGAAGCTATGGCAATGGCTCAAGGCAAAATATATACTTTTGGACCTACTTTTAGGGCAGAAAAATCTAAAACAAGACGCCACCTTACAGAGTTTTGGATGATAGAGCCTGAAATGGCATTTTTTGACTTGGATATGGATATGGACTTAATTGAAGACATGCTAAAATATGTTGTAAATAAAGTAATAGACCGCTGCCAAAACGAACTGAATATACTGGGTAGAGATATAGAAGCTTTAAAAAGTGTAAATGAGAAATTCCCACGTATTACTTACGATGAAGCTATAGATATTTTAACGGGCAAAAAAGATGTAAATGGTAAAAATGCCATTAAAATGTTGGAAGAAGATTTAGCTGACACCAAAAACAAAATAGCTGAAATAAATAAGGAAATTGAAGAAAGAGAAATTATTGTTAACGATAATGTAAGCAAAAAAGGCATTAAAAACTTTAATAGAAATAAAGTAGGGCAGCTAAAAGCCGAACTTAAAGAACTGGAAGAAGACGAACGCAATATTCCTCAATGGATGAATTCTGCTAAAAACTTTAAACACGGTGGCGATTTGGGTGGTTCAGACGAAACAGTTTTAACACGTATGTATGGTTGCCCAATAATGGTGTACAACTGGCCACGAGCTATAAAAGCTTTTTACATGAAGCGTGTAGAAAATAATATAGAATACGTAAAAGGCGTAGATGTATTAGCTCCTGAAGGATACGGAGAAATAGTGGGCGGTAGCGAGCGAGAAACGGACTTAGATTTCTTATTAGAACAAATAGAAGAGGAAGGTTTAAACAGAGCCGATTATGAATGGTATTTAGATTTAAGACGCTTTGGTTCTGTACCTCACAGCGGTTTTGGTTTAGGTTTAGAACGTTTAATAACTTGGATTTGCAAATTAAAACACATTAGAGAAGCTATTCCTTTTCCTAGAACAAGCCAAAGATTATTCCCTTAATTCTTTTTTCATTTGCAGTTTACTTTAGTAAAACATAATAGTGAAGCGTATTGGAAATGCGTAGCTCTTAGAGATAAACTTTTAAGAAAGCCTTTGGGTTTAGCATTTAGCAAAGAAGAATTGATGCAAGAAAACAATCAAATTCATTTTGCTTTAATAAAAAATAATGAAGTAATAGCCTGCCTTAGTTTAGTGCCAAATGATGATAAACAAATAAAAATGAGGCAAGTTTGTGTTGATTCTACTATACAACAAAAAGGTGTGGGTAGAAATTTAGTGTTAAATGCAGAAAAATGGGCAATAGAAAATCATTATAATAAAATGTATTGTCATGCTCGGGCTAATGTGCTTCCTTTTTATGAAAAAATGGCTTATAAAAAAATAGGAAATACATTTTTGGAGGTAGGCATACCCCATTTTAAAATGGAAAAGGTATTGATATAAGCCTACATTAACATAACTTTGTGATTATTTAATTCAAGCCTTAATACCTAAGGTACACTATTTGCGTTATTACTATTATGAAAACAAAAGGATTAATTTCTCTTATTTTTTGTGGTTTAATATCTTTTGGTTTTGCTCAAAAACTTAATGAAAAAGAAATAAAAAAGTTTGAAGCTGCCGAAGATATTTTAAAAACATACACCGAAGAGTTTAAATATGATAGTTTAGATTTTAAGGTTCGGGTAGAAAACATACATGATTTTATACCAAAATTTGTAGCCATTTTAAAAGAAAAAAATTCATTTCAGTATGCGTTTGATTCCCTTCAAGGAGTAATGAAAGTGTATGCACCAGATAGTAGTTTTAGAATTTTTACTTGGCAACTGAGAGAACCATTAGGCACACATAGATACTATGGTGCACTACAACTTAATACGCAAAATTTAAGTCTTTTTCCATTATTTGATTTTTCAGATACCATGACCGTACATCCACAAGAAATACTAAATAAAGATAATTGGTATGGAGCAATTTACTATAAATGTCTTTTAAATACTGTTGACGGTAAAAATTATTACACACTATTTGCTTATGATGATGCAGACTTTGTAAGCAATAGAAAATTTTTAGAGTTTTTGAGTTTTAACGAAAATAATGAACCTGTTTTTGGAGCTCCATTAGTGTCCATAACGGATAGCAATAATGTAACCACTACTTTTAATAGATTCTTTTTAGAATATACAGATAAAGCAAGCGTAAAATTAAACTACGATACAGATAAAAACATCATTATTTTTGATCATTTAGTGCCTCCTTCTGAGCATGAAAAAGATGCTTATTTTACTTATGTTCCAGATGGAACTTATGAAGGTTTTGAATGGAAAAACAACAAATGGACATGGATAGATAAAATTTTCCATTATTCTATTGACAAAAATGATGCTCCACCAATGCCACACCCTATTTTAGATAATAGGGATTAATACCGAGCGACTACAACATAGTTTTTGAGGTAAAATAATCCTATTGCTCTTTATCTTTATAAGCATATACATACCAATACACTTCTGCATTGTCTATGCCTATTTCCACATCTTTTTGGTCAAAAATCCAGCGGATATATGTGAAATCATCTAAGTTTACTTCTTGTTCTTCGCCATATTTAGTTAAAAAATCAGCTTTTAAGGTCTTTGTAAAAAGCCAAAGCTTGGTCTTTATCATAAGCTCCTTTGCTGTCATAAAAACGCACATAGCCGTCTATGGAGTTTAGCTTATCTTCTCCATCAAAAAATAAGTCTAAATTATAAACGTGATCACCTATATTCCACTTGTAATATAAATAACTTTCCGACTCATTATCAAAAGCATCTTCCGGCAGTTTTTGCTTTACTGAGGTTCTGGTTTCTCCAATTTCTATTCCCGAAAATTCTCCGGAATTAGATAAAACAATATCATCATAATAAGGCGATTCGTGTTCACTATCCGCTTTTCCTTGTAAAGAAGTAGAAGCATTTTCTCCATTAGCACCACCGCAAGCTATAAACCCAAAAAAAGTAATAGAAAAAAGAAAAAATAGAACTTTATTAAATAAGGTATTTTTCATAGTTAGTCAAATTTTGGTATAAATATAAATAATTTGGCGAAATACTGTTATACTGATGCCTGTAAAATATTAATGTTTGCCTTACAGAAGCAATATTAAAAGCTTAAAACCAACAATAAAGCCAATGCTATTTGTAATAAAAATATAATTAACCCAAAACCAATAGCACTTTTGCCCGACTGCCATAAATTTTTAAAGCTAACGCCCAAACCTATTGCTGCCATGGCTACAGTTAGTAATATTTCGCCTACTTGCTTTAATACTTTTAAAATATCAGGTGGCAAATTAATAAGTGAGTTAAGTATGGTTATGGCTATAAATATCCATAAAAAAGTAGGCAACTTAAAGCTAAATTTTTTCCCTTCATTTTCACTTTCTTGCTTATTTACTATAAAACTAAACAATATAACCGCAGGAGAAAGTAAAGCTACTCGGGCTAACTTAACCGTAAGAGCTGTCTCAAAAACGGTTTCACTAATGGCTTTGCCGGCTCCTGCCACATTGCCCACCGATTGTAAACTGCCACCTAATATAAAACCTAAATCAAACTCATTTTTAATAAATATAGCCAGTACAAAAGGCAAAACAACCATAGCTACACTTCCCAATAAATTTACTACCGCAATAGAAACACCTATAGACGCTTTATCTTTTTCATTTTTTACTAAAACGGGTGCTACTGCCGCTATAGCAGATGAACCGCATATTGCTGTTCCAAAACCTACAAGAAGTGTAGTTATATTTCCTTTGTAAAATTTTTTGGCGATAAAAATGGTGGCAAGCAAAACAAAAACTACAATAATGACAATAAACAAAAATTTAAGCCACCCCATTGCTGCTATGCTTTTAAAATTGATGCTAAAAGCAAGAAAAATAATAGCAGTTTCTAATAAAAAAGAACTTGAAAATTTTATACCCGGTTTTGTACTTGCAGGTAGTTTAATAATATTGCCAACAACAACGGCAAGTAAAAAAGCAAGAATAACGGCATTAAAGCCCGGCACATAATCTTCTAAAAGAAAAGCCACAGCAGCTAATGCCACAGAAAGTAATATGCCCAGTGCTTTTTCCTTTATAAAAGGCATATTTGTTATTTAACTAATTCTCCTTTATCCCAAGCCATAATGCCACCGGTAAGATTGTATAAATGTTTAAATCCCATGTCGTTCATTTGTTTTATAGCGTTAGCACTTCTTGCTCCGCTTCTGCAATATACAATATAAGTTTTGTCTTTATCTAAAGCATTTACTTTTTCTTTAAAACTTTTATCATAAATATTTATAAAATAATCAGCTCCGGCTATGTGTCCCTGTGCTACTTCGTCTGGCGTACGAACATCTATAACTAAAACATCTTCTTTCGATTCCATTTCTACATATTCATCAGTACCTATAGCTTCAATGCCATTTTGCCCGGTACATGATGTACTAAAAAGGATAGCGATAATTGCAAAACTTAGTAATTTAATTTTTCTCATTTTCTTTAATTTCTTCTTTTTTAAATAATCCAACAAATAAATATCCGAGCAAAGCACCGTACAAAGTAGAATTTATAGGAGAAGAAGTAATGGCACAAGTGCCGGAAACACAACCTACTTTACTATAATACAAAAATCCCGCAAAAGCTCCCAATATTATTCCTACAATTACAAACCTGTGTTTAGATAAAAAATTCATTGCCACAAAATTAAAAAATGGCGCATTTAGCTATTGTGATATTTGTCGCAGACTAAATTAATTAATCTTGTAAATACCATTAAGCCAATTAATAATATCATCTTTAATTAAATCTACGTTTTCTACCATTATGGCATGGTCGCAGTCCTTTATAAAGTTTTAATTGTTTTTTGCACTTTAGCTTTTTGTATAATTTTTGGGTGTATTCTACAGGAAAAACAATATCAGAAGTGCCTTGAAAAACAAATATAGGAATATCAATTTCCTCTACTGGGCGTTCCATTTTGGCATTTACTAAAGATTTTGCAGCTCTTAAACTAATTTTTGAAACCGTAAAAGGGTCGTCAACTATAAAATTGTGCAAACTACCAAAGTATTTGATTTTTATACTTTTTAAATCTAAATAACTAAGTGTAGATACTTTAGCATTTGGTAGCATACTTCCAGCAAGTTTAACAAACGGTTTTCCTATTTTAGCAAGTTGAGGATATCGGGTTATAGTATGTGTTTCGCCCCACTGCAAATCAGCAAAATTTTGGCAAATAATGGTGTCCACATCTATTCCTCTTGCTGCCAAATAAAAAGAAACAATGCCCCCTTGGCTACTTCCCATTATGCTTACTTTGTTATTAAACCTTTTTTTAGCATAAGCTACTACGGTTTCTACATCTTCCATAAGTTCTTCTATGGTGTAGTTGCCTCTATCGCCTGTACTTCTACCGTGCCCACGAGGATCCATAGCTATAATATTGTAGCCCTTTTTGCCTATTTCGTATAGTATTTCGGCATAGCATAAACCATAAACGGAGGTACCCGGCACAAAAACTACCGTAGGAGCATCTTCGTTGTAGGTGTGTATGTCTATATTGAGCATTATTTTACCCGAAGGGATAAACTCACTTTCAAAAAAATGTAAAATATCGGGAAATCCCAGTTCGTTAATTAAAAATTGAAAATACTGAAGGTAATTTTCAAAGCTTCGGTCTTTATATTTGATTGTTTCCATTTGCGTTCTGCAAGATACAACCTTTTGCTATAAAATACTGCCCCAAGACATATAATGGCATAATTAAAAATCGTGCTATTAGCTTATTTTCGCCAAATAAATATGAAAAATTTTGGAAGGCAATTACAGAATCGGAAATCATAAATAATACAGCACCTATAAAAACCCATTTAAAACTCGGATGATTTACTTTTTCGTATCTATTAAGTGCTGTTAATACCATTATCATTATAACAGTAGCATATACAATAACGGGTATGCTCATAGGCGCAAAATCAGGATGTTTTTGATTGAATAAAAATGAAATCATACCAAACAAAAATAAAATAAAAGGAAAAACCAGCCACGGGCGTTTTAGTAGCACACTTTTAGCTTTAATAGGCGTTTTTACAAAAGCTACTATATACAAAACATGAGCTATAAGAAAAGATGCTAAGCCCAATAAAAAGTTTATATCGGTTTTAAATATACCCGGCATTAAAAAATTATCGCCCCACCAGCTAAAAAATAAGGAAACCAAAATTATTTTATCAAAAGAAGTTTTAGCCTTAGTATTTTGATAATACCAATAAGCCAAAATAGGCATGAGCAAAGGTTTAGTAAGCCAAACGCCCAAAGCACTACCGTTTAAGTCAAATAAATAATCGCCAGTGAGTTGAATAGCTAAAATGGCAAAATAGATATAAATAAGTTTGTTTTGTTTCATAAGGTTTTAAAGGTATGAATTTTAGGCAGGATATTCTACAAAATTTCTTTTGGTTTCGTACAAACGAACTTTTATTTCGTATTTTTTATCTAATTTATTTTTTAGAATATTGTAAATAACCACAGCTATATTTTCTACTGTAGGAATTAAGTTTTCAAATTCAGGACACTCTTCATTTAGGTTTTTGTGGTCAAAGCGTTCTTCTATTTCTGTTTTAATAATATCTCTTAACACACCTAAATCTATTACATATCCCGTGTCTTTATCTATTTCACCTATTACACATACTTCTAAATCGTAGTTGTGTCCGTGCCAGTTTGGGTTATTGCACAAACCAAAAACTTCATTATTTTTTTCATTACTCCAGTTTTTATTGTACAAACGATGTGCTGCATTAAAATGTGCTTTTCTATAAACGGCTACTTTTGTCATATTCCTTACTAATTTTTGTAAATTTACAAACTCTAAATTATACAATGCAATTTAAAGACGTAATAGCTCAAAATCATTTAAAAAAACAGTTCATAGCATCGGCTAAAAACAATAAAGTAAGCCAAGCAATGCTGTTTTTAGGAAACGAAGGTACAGGAAAACTCTCTATGGCTTTAGCTTTTGCCCAGTATTTAAACTGCGAAAATCCTACGGAAGATGATAGCTGTGGCGTGTGTGCATCATGTGTAAAAACACAAAAACTAATACACCCCGATATTTTTTACACCTACCCCACTATTGGAGCAAAAAGTGTAGCTAAAGACGATATAGTAAAATGGCGAGAAATTTTAAGCAACACAAGTTATATAACTTACAATGATTGGATAGCTTATTTAGATAATGAAAACAAACAAGGCAATATAACAGCCGAAGAATGTAATCAAATAATACGGCAGCATGGATTGAGGCATTTTGAAGGGAAATACAAAGTGCAAATAATATGGGGTGCCGAATATTTAAGAAAAGAAGGAAATAGACTTTTAAAATTAATAGAAGAGCCACCGGAAAACACTATTTTCATTTTAATAGCTCAAAATCAAGATGAAATATTGCCTACAATTTTAAGCAGAACTCAGCTTGTGAAATTTAACGCTCTTACTTTAGAAGATATAAAAAGTAATTTGCTTAAAAATTTTCAAATAAGTGAAGCAGAAGCTCATAAGATAGCTCAAATAGCGGATGGAAGCTGGAAAGATGCCGTAAGTTTAATAGGAAATACAGAAAATGATTATTTTCAGAATTTTAGACAATGGATGTTGTTTATTATTCAGCTAAGAGCCCGACCAAATTTAGAGTTTGCCAATGGTTTAATAAACTGGTGCGATGAAATGGGCAGTACAGGCAGGCAAAATCAAAAAGCATTTTTAAAGTTTGCCCTTTTCTTTATAAGAGAAGGCTTTGCTTCGCAAAATGAGGTTTTTAGCAAATTAACAGAAGAAGAACAGGATACGGCTTTAAAAATGATAAACACATTTAGTTGGCAAAAAATGATAAGCATTTCCCAAATAATCAATAACTTGCACTATGAAATAGTGCGAAATGCAAATGCTAAAATTGCATTTTATAGTACAAGTATGAAAATAAAGGCTTTATTAAATTAAAGTCAAGACTATTAAATAATCCTTTTTCTCAAAAAAAGAAAAAGACCAAATAAATTAAAAATATAATGGCGTGTGCAACAGGATGTAGTACATCATCGGACGGATGTAATAAAATGAATACTTTTGATTGGTTTAAAGATATTCCTTTATCCAACAACTACAATTTTAATATAATAGAAGTTAGCTTTAAAGACGGAGCAAGAAAAGCCTTTTACCGAAATAAAAACCATATAGATTTATATAAAAACGATTATGTGGTAGTAGAAAGTTCGCAAGGCTACGATATAGGGAAACTTTCACTTTCGGGCGAATTGGTTAAGCTACAAATGAAAAAGAAAAATGTAAAAAACCACCCCGATAATATTAGAGATATAGTACGAAAAGCTACGGAAGATGATATAAATAAGCTTGAGAATTATAGAAATAAAGAAAAGCAAATGCTGGTAAAAGCCAGAGTTATAGCCCGAAATTTGAATCTTGATATGAAAATAGGCGATATAGAATATCAAGGCGATGGCAAAAAAGCTACATTTTATTATACTTCCGATAACAGAGTAGATTTTAGAGAGCTGGTAAAGCAATATGCTTCAGAATTTAAGATAAAAATAGAAATGCGTCAAATAGGAGCAAGACAAGAGTCGGCACGTATTGGAGGCATGGGACCTTGTGGTAGAGAATTGTGCTGTTCTTCGTGGCTAAGCGATTTTGATAGTGTAAGCACCAGTGCTGCTCGTTATCAGCAGTTGAGTATTAATCCGGATAAGCTTTCGGGGCAGTGTGGCAGACTTAAATGCTGCTTAAACTACGAGTTAGACACCTACATGGATGCCTTAAAATCTATTCCTAAAAATTGCGACAAGCTAAAAACCCAAGAAGGTATGGCTTACTTGCGAAAAACGGATATTTTTAAACTTGAAATGACCTATTTTGTAGAAGAAACTAATAAGTATTTTAAGCTTAGCACAAAAGATGTACTACAAATAAAAGCCATGCTTAAAGATAAGAAAACGCCTTTAAGTTTGGCAGAATTTAGCATAATAGAGCAAACAGAAGAAAAAGAACTTGAAGATGCTTATGCTACCGATTTAGTGGGCAGTGTAAGCCTTAATACCTTAGAACAAAAAGGTAAAAATAAACGCAGAAATAAAAATAAAAACAAGAATAGGAGAAACCCTAAAAATAGGAGAAATGACAAATAGAATCTGGTTTATTTTTGCTGTAGTCATCTTTCTTTTTTCATGCAATGAAGGTTCTTTGTATGAAAAAAACATGGATATAGAAAAAGGTTTGTGGCAAATAACTGATACACTAAAATTTGAGCCTAAAATACAAGATAATTTACCTAAAAACTTATACGTAAACATACGCCACACTTCGGCTTTTAACTGGAGAAATTTATGGTTAAACCTACAGATAGTTTTTCCTAATGATAGTGTGGTTAATGAAAAAATAAATATACAGTTATCGCAACCTAACGGGCAGTGGTATGGCAAATGCTCCGGAGATGTTTGTTTAATTCAAATACCCGTTGAAAATTATGAGCAGTATAGCTTTACAGATACAGGAGTATATACGTTTGCTTTATCGCACGAAATGAGAGAAAATCCTTTAGAAAATATTTTGAGCATGGGTATAAAAATAGAAGATATAAAAGAAGAATGAAACTAACGCCCGATAATATAATTTTGGCATACAGCATTCCCATTTTTATGGTTTTAATAGCCATAGAAGCTTTGATAGCTTATAAGCAACACAAAGATTTATATGTAGGCAAAGATTTTTTGGCAAGTATTAGCATGGGCATAGGTTCTGCATTTATAGGAGCAGGCATGAAAACTTTGGCTTTTATAGTTTATTCCTTTTTGTATCAGTTTAGACTTTTTGATTTGGGAACAGAATGGTGGGTGTGGGTTCTTCTATTTTTTGCAGATGATTTTACTTTTTACTGGCATCACCGCTTAAGCCACGAAGTGAGGGTGCTGTGGGCGGCACATATAAACCATCATTCTTCTGTTAAAATGAATTTGGGTACGGCACTACGGCAATCGTGGGCAGAGTTATTATATAAATATGTATGGTGGATGTGGTTGCCATTGGTGGGTTTTGCTCCCATTATGATATTTATAATGCAAACCATAAGTTTAGTGTATCAATTTTTTCAACATACCGAATTGGTAAGAAAATTACCTAAGCCAATTGAATTTATTTTCAATACGCCTTCACACCACAGGGTACACCATGGAAGTAATATTAAGTATTTAGATCAAAATCATGCAGGTGTTTTAATAATTTGGGACAGAATGTTTAACACTTTTCAAAAAGAAGAAGAAAAAGTAGTGTATGGAATTACCACTAATATACATACTTACAATCCATTTAAAATAGCCACTCATGAGTTTGTGGCATTGTTTCATGATGTTAAAAATGCTCCGGGATTAGCTAATAAGCTAAAATATATTTTTTACGCCCCCGGGTGGAGCCACAATGGAGAAGATTTAAGAGCCAAAACATTAAGAAAAAAAATAAAAAATGAAGAATAGCTTAATTGCTGTATTTTTAATTGCACTGCTGTCAGCGTGTTCTTATTCAGAAAAGCCTAAAGAAGTAAAAACAGAAATGTTTGAAGTATCATATCCGGGATATATGAAAAGCACAGATGATTTGCTTGAAGGAGCAGATTTGCAGTATAAAAATGCTTACAGAAATATATACAGCATAGTTAAAGTTTCAGATAAAGGAACGCAAACTTTTGAAGATTTTCAAAAGAAGACAGTGGATGTTATAAGAAACTTTCAATTACTTGAAAAGCCTGTGGTAACAGATTCTGTGTATAGAGAAAATGACAATTTTAAAGCTATAGATCTTCAAATTTATGGCATCATGAATAATGAAAATATTTATTATTGGCATTCGGTTTTTGAAACTAAGGATAAGTTTTATGAGTTAGCCGTTTGGACCCGCACTATGGACAGAAAGCAACGCTACGGTGAAGATATAGCTAAAATAATAGAAAGTTTTAAGCCTTTGAGGTAAAGAAAATTTACACCATCCCCCTCACTTCCATTTCTTTTAAAATAATTTTAAACCAAAAAGAAAACTGTTCCGAATTTTTTGAAATTTCTTTATCTAAATCGGTTTTACTTATCCAGCGTACAGCTTTTACTTCTTCGGTATTAAAAGGAATTTTGCCTCCATAATTACCAATAAAAACATGGTCAAGTTCGTGTTCTGTTAAGCCACTTTCTTCGTCTTTGGCTTTGTATATAAAATGAAAAATTTGTTTTAAGTCAGCATTAATACCCAATTCTTCTTCTAATCGTCTATTTGCAGCATTTTTATAGCTTTCATTTTCCCTCGGGTGGGTACATACCGTATTGCTCCATATCCCAGCCCAATGGTATTTTTTATCGGCACGCTGTTGTAGTAAAATTTCTTTTTTGTCATTAAACAAAATAATACTTATAGCTCTGTGCAATAGCCCTTTTTCATGAGCTTCTTGTTTGCCCATTAAACCAAGCACTTTATCTTGTTCGTTTACTAAAACTACTTTTTCTTCATTCATTTTTCTTCTTTTTTATACCACGAAGCATATTTAACATAGTTATTTGCTAAACGCTCTAATTTGTCAAAAGTTTCATTTCTATCTAAGTCTTTTACCTTTTTGGCAGGTATTCCCGCCCATAAAGTATAGGGTGGCAACACTTCATTTTCTTTAACCACAGCTCCGGCAGCCACTATTACGCCTTCATTTACTTGTGCATCATCCATTACTATAGCTCCCATGCCTATCAATACATTATCTGCTATTTTACAACCATGAACAATGGCATTATGCCCTATGCTCACGTTATTCCCAATTGCAGTTGCTGCTTTTTGATAAGTGCAATGTATCATGGCATTGTCTTGCACATTTACTTTGTTTCCTAAAGTTATACTATTTACATCTCCTCGCAATACTGCATTATACCATATAGTACACTGGTGCCCCATTCTTACATCTCCAATAACGGTAGCTGTTTCAGCAAGCCAGCAGTCCTCTCCAAATTGTGGAGTTATATTATTTAATGTTTTAATTATGGGCATAAGTTTTTTAAAAGTGTAAAAATACAAGTAAAATATTGAATGAGCTTTATTTTATCTTTGCAGTTAATTATGCAGTACTTAAATGTAAAAAATGTAGCCAAGCGTTATGGCGAAAAACTATTGTTTGAAGATGTTTCTTTTATCATAAACGAAGGAGAAAAAGTGGCATTAGTTGCCGCTAATGGCACAGGGAAATCTTCTTTAATACGTGCTATGGCAAATATAGAACCTGCCGATGCGGGAGAAATAGCATTTGCCAAAAATATTAATGTAGCATTTTTAATGCA
Organism: Chitinophagales bacterium; assembly: GCA_020635995.1. Taxonomy (NCBI): domain Bacteria; kingdom Pseudomonadati; phylum Bacteroidota; class Chitinophagia; order Chitinophagales; species Chitinophagales bacterium. The sequence goes on from JACJYS010000002.1 coordinate 55,538, forward strand.
AGAGCCTGATATTGACACAACTATTTCTATTCTTGAAAACGTGCTATATGCCCAAAACGATACTACAAAAGCTATTTTAGCTTATGAAAAAGCACTACAACAACCTAATGATACCATAAAACTAAACCAAGCCATTGCTAAAATGGACGCTTCGCAGGCGTGGGATTATGAAACAAGAGTGAAACAAATTTTATTTAAACTCAATATTCCCGATATTCACGCCAGTGCTAAAAATCTTTCAGGAGGAGAAAAAAAGCGTGTAGCTCTGGCAAAATTACTGGTTAATAATCCGGATTTTTTAATTCTTGACGAACCTACCAACCACTTAGATTTAGAAATGATAGAATGGCTTGAAGAATGGCTGATTCAAAGTAAAATAACGCTTTTGCTTATTACACACGATAGATATTTTTTAGAAAATATTTGCGATAGAATAATTGAACTGGAAAATGGATTGATTTATAGCTACTCGGGAAATTATTCTGAATATTTAGAGAAAAAAGAAGCCCGAGTTGCCAATGAACAAGCCAATATTTCTAAGGCTAAAAATTTAATGCGGACAGAAATAGAATGGATGCGTAGAATGCCCAAGGCAAGAGGAACTAAATCTAAAGCACGTATTGAATCTTTTTATGAGCTTAAAAATCAAGCCAATAAGAAAATAGAAAATAAAGAAGTAGAATTAGAAATTAACCCGGAAAGATTGGGTAGTAAAATTTTAGAACTACATAATATTAGTAAAAATTATGGCGATAAAATTTTATTTAAAAACTTAAACTATAAGTTTAAACGGTTTGACAAATTAGGAATAATAGGCAAAAACGGTTCGGGAAAATCTACTTTAATTAAAACTATTTTGGGACAAACTCAGCCCGATACCGGCAAAGTTGTAATAGGCGAAACCGTAAAATTTGGCGTTTACAGCCAAGAAGGAATGGTTCTTAAAGAGGGCATGCGAGTTATAGAAGTAGTAAGAGAGTTTGGCGAATATATTCCGCTTAAAGGAGGTGGCAAAATAACGGCAGCACAGCTATTAGAAAAGTTTTTGTTTCCCGGCTATATGCACTACGTACACGTGAATAAGCTAAGTGGTGGCGAAAAACGCAGATTGTATTTGCTTACGGTTCTTATTCAAAATCCTAATTTTTTAATTCTTGACGAGCCTACAAACGATTTAGACTTAATAACCTTAAATATTTTAGAGGAATTTTTGGCAGATTTCCCGGGTTGCCTAATTATTGTTACTCACGATAGGTTTTTTATGGATAAATTGGTAGAACACGTTTTTGTTTTTGGCAATAATGGCGAAATAGCTGATTTTCCCGGAAATTATACTCAGTATAGAATTAAAGAAAACGAAACAAAAGAAACCGCAACTGCACCTAAAGAACAAGATAAAAATACAATAAGCACAGAAGTAGAAGGCGAAAAATTAAGTTATGAAGAACGCAAACTTTTTAACCGTTTAGAAAAAGAAATTGAGAAATTAGAACTAAAAAAGGAAGCCTTGCATACTAAAATGGCATCTTGTGTAAATGACTATGAAAAGCTAAATGAACTTAGTCAAGAAAGTAAAAATATTGAAGAGCAAATAGACGAAAAAACCATGGAATGGTTAGAGCTAAGTGAAAGAGCATAAAAACTACACCGTCATTATTTCTTTTTCTTTACTGTCCAATATAGCCTGAATTTTTGCAGTATATTCATTCACTATTTTTTGAACTTCGTCTTCGTTTCTTTTGGCTTCGTCTTCGCTTAAGCCGTCTTTTTCTAAATTTTTAATGTAATCTAAAGCATCTTTTCTTGCCGAACGAATAGAAATTTTAGCATCTTCGCCTAAAGTGCCTGTTTGTTTTACTAAAGAAACACGTCTTTCTTCTGTTAGCGGTGGAATATTTAAACGAATAAATTCTCCGTCATTTTGAGGTGTTAAACCAATATTAGCAGCCAGTATTCCTTTTTCAATATCTGATAATATAGATTTATCAAAAGGCTGTATTGAAAGTGTTCTGGCATCGGGAGTGTTAACATTGGCAAGCTGGTTTAATGGCGATTGCACACCATAAGCATCTACCATAATATTGCTCAACATTGCAGGGTTTGCCTTTCCTGCTCTAATTTTAATTAATTCTTTTCGCAAGTGATCAAGAGCTTTATCCATTGATTCTCTTGCCTCTAAATACATCAATTCTAATTCTTCTTCCATAGTTTTTTTACATTTAATACTTATTAATTAGTAACTATTGTGCCAATTTTTTCTCCTTTAAGCAATTTCTTTAAATTTCCTTTTATATCCATATTAAAAACATGAATAGGAATGTTGTTTTCCTGACAAAGTGTAAATGCCGTAGTATCCATTATATTTAACTTTTGTTGCAACACTTCATCAAAGGTTAACTCATCGTATTTAACTGCATTTTTGTCTTTTTCCGGGTCGGCAGTATATATACCATCTACTCTTGTGCCTTTCAGCACCACATCGGCATCTATTTCTGAGGCACGAAGTGCAGCAGCAGAATCGGTAGTAAAATAAGGGCTTCCCGTTCCTGCCACAAAAATAACTACTCTACCTTTTTCAAGGTGTCGGGTGGCTCTTCTTCTAATATAAGGTTCTGCTATTTCTTTCATTTCTATGGCTGAAACCAATCGGGTAAAAATCCCTTGATTTTCTAATCCATTTTGAAGTGCTACACCGTTAATAACGGTGGCTAACATTCCCATATAATCTCCCGAAACACGGTCTATTCCGCTATCCTGAGCTTGTAGTCCTCTAAATATATTTCCTCCTCCTATTACAATGGCTATTTCTACATTTTCAGTTAAGGCATCTTTTATGTCTTTGCTGTATTGTTCTACCACTGCCGGATTTATGCCAAATTGTTTGTTTCCCATTAGGCTTTCTCCACTTAGTTTTAAAAGGACTCTTTTTTTACTCATTGTTCAATTTGTTGCTAAATTACTTCTTTTCTTTAAAAAACAGATATAAAAAAAGGGAACCGAAGTTCCCTTTTTAAATAATTATAAATTTTAGTCGCCTAATTCTATTCTTGCAAATTCTACAACTGCTGCATCTTGGCTAAAATCTTTAATAGCTTTTGCTACAGTTTTATCAGAATCTAAAGCATAAAATTGGTCAAGCAAACAATATTCTTGGTCTAATAATGTATTGTCTGCTACAAAACGGTCTAATTTTCCCGGTACAATTTTATCTAAAATTTGTTCAGGTTTTCCCTCTGCTAATAATTCTTTTTTGATGTCTTCTTTCACTTTAGCAAGAACTTCATCAGTTAACTGAACTTTACTAACGTACTGAGGTACATTTAATAAATGTTTGCCCAAACGAACTCTTTCTTCGTTTTCAGTAATAATTTGATTTTTAAAAGCTTCAGTTTCTTTAGCTATAAAATCAGCGTCAAACTGTTTGTAGCTCAAAATTTTAGGTTTCATAGCCGCTATGTGCATAGCTACGCCTTTAAAAAATTGGTCTGCACCGTCTTTTCCACCATCTTTATAAGAAACTAATACGCCTATTCTGTTTCCGGCATGAATGTATGAAGCAATGTTTTCGCCTTTTTTAGCCACAAAATTGCTGATAGAAATGTTTTCGCCAATAGTTCCTACTTTTTCTTGAACTTTAGCTTTTACTTCTACGCCTTCAATTGTAGCATTTTCTAATTCTTCTTTAGATTGAATGTTTTTTTCAAGAGCTAAGTCTGCTAAATCTTTTGCAAATTGTATAAACTCTTCATTTTTAGCCACAAAATCTGTTTCAGAAGCTAAGTGTACTATAACACCTCTTTTGCCATCGGCAGATGTTTTAGCTATAACCACACCTTCGTTAGCATCTCTACCAGAACGTAGTTCAGCTAATTTTGCACCTTTTTTTCTTAAATAATCTATAGCACCTTGCATATCTCCGTTAGATTCTGCCAATGCTTTTTTACAGTCCATAAGTCCTGCACCTGTTTGGTCTCTTAATTCTTTAACTTGTTGAGCAGTAATTGCCATTTTTTTCCTTTTTATTTTTTTGATAAATTATATATATTAAAACGGTCAAGCTAATGCCCGACCGTTATTATTTTGGATGGGCGTTTTTTACGCCTTAAAGCAAAATTTATTTTTCTTCTGCTTTAGCTTCTTCTTTTTCTGTTTCAGCACCTTCTTTTTCAGCTTTTTTATCGCTTTCTTTGTTTTCTAAACCTTCTCTTATAGCTTCTACTAAGTATTTAGTTATAATATCTATAGATTTAGAGGCATCGTCATTAGCCGGAATTGGGAAATCTACTTGATTTGGATTTGAGTTGGTATCAACCATACCAAAAGTGGTAATTCCTAATTTTTCTGCTTCTTTTATAGCAATGTGCTCATGGTTTATATCTACCACAAAAATAGCCGAAGGCAATCTGTTTAATTTTTCAATACCGCCTAATACTGTGTTTAATTTCTCTTGCTGACGAGAAAGCATTAAACGCTCTTTTTTAGTTAAACTTGTATTGGTTTCATCACTTAAAATGTCTTCAATAGTTTGCATTTTTTTGATAGACTTTCTTATGGTACCAAAATTAGTTAACATACCTCCTAACCATCTTTCGGTTACATAAGGCATATTTACACTTTGAGCATAAGTTTTTACTGTTTCTTTAGCTTGTTTTTTTGTAGCTACAAACAATATTTTTCTACCAGAACTTGCTATTTGACGCATTGCCGCAGCTGCTTCTAATAATTTTTCTGACGTTTTGTTAAGGTCTATTAAGTGGATTCCTTTTTTCTCCATAAAAATGTATTGCAACATTTGAGGATTCCATTTTCTTTTAAGGTGACCAAAGTGAACACCTGCCTTTAACAATTCTTTTTGTTCTATTTTTTTCATGTTTCTTGTTCTTCCCTTAAAAAATTAACGCTTACTAAATTGTTCTTTCTTACGTGCTTTTCTTAAACCTGGTTTCTTACGTTCTACCACTCTGGCATCTCTGGTAAGCATTCTTAATGGCTTAAGCGTTTCTCTGTATTCTTCATCTATTAAAAGTAAAGCTCTTGAAATTCCTAACTGAATAGCTTCTGCTTGTCCTTTTATACCGCCACCTTGCACATTTACTTTAAAGTCAAAGTTTTTAGTGTTTTCTGTTGCTACTAATGGTTCAAGTACTTTGTTTTGTAAAAATCAACTGAAAAGTAATTTTTCAAATCTTTTCCGTTTATAGTTACATTTCCTTTTCCTTTGCTAATGAAAACTCTAGCAACTGATGCTTTTCTTCTTCCTACAGCTACATTTTTTTCCATAATATTATAAAGTTTGTGGTTTTTGAGCTGCGTGTGGATGCTCAGCACCTGCGTAAACAAATAATTTTTTAAACATGGCTCTTCCTAATTTATTTTTAGGCAACATTCCTCTTACCGCATTTTCCACTATGGCGATAGGTTTTTTGTCGTTTAAATTTTTAGCCACCACTTCACGTTGTCCACCCGGATAGCCGGTGTAACGTATGTATTTTTTCTGATTCCATTTGTCTCCACTTAAATGAATTTTATCAGCATTTAATACAATAACGTTATCTCCTGCATCAAAATGAGGCGAATAAGTAGGCTTGTGTTTGCCTTTTAGCACCGTTGCTATTTGTGTAGCCAATCTTCCTAAAGTTTTATCTGTAGCATCTACTACAAACCACTCTCTCTCATAAGTCTGAGCATTGGCAAATTTTGTTTTGTAACTTAATGTATTCACAATAAATTTTTTTATTTTTTTATAACTCTTTGATTTTCAGTATAAATTTCGCACTAAAATGAAACTCATTAAAAAATCGGACTGCAAAGATAAAACTAATTTGCTTTGCAAACAATAGTTTGTTTTAAAATTTTTCATAGTACATTCATAAGTAATTGATAATCAGTTAAAATTTCGCAAATTTTTATTATTCTTTATCTTATCATTGGTGTCTTTTATCACATAATAAACTATTTACTTACGCTAATTTTGCATTAAAATATTTAATTATGGACAAACATTCTTACAACGTTAATTTAATTTGGAAAAAAGATAGATTAGGAGCAGTTAGCTCGCCAGAACTAAACGACAACATTGAAGTGGCAACGCCTCCTGAGTTTGACAAAGGGATAGCTGGTGTGTGGTCGCCAGAGCATTTTTTTACTGCTGCTGTTAATTCTTGTTTTATGACTACCTTTTTTAGCTATAGCCGAATACTCTAAATTTGATTTTATAGATTTAAAAGTAGAAAGTGAAGGAATACTGGAAAAAGTGGACGGTAAATTTATGATGAGCAAAGTAGTTTTAAAACCAACTTTAATAGTAGCTGCCGATACCCGAGAAGATAGAGCTATACGGATAATGGAAAAAGCAGAAAAAGCTTGTTTGATTTCTAATTCTATAAAATCAGAAATTGAGTTTTTGCCAAAAGTAGAAGTGAAAGAAGCAGTTTAAAAATTGTAATACACCCCTGTATTTAAGCCAAAACTATAAGGGTATTGCAATATTGGAGTATCTCTGTTGGTATAAAAAGCAACATTAACAATAGGTTCTATTCTTAATGTAAATTTTGAGCTTATATCGTAATCAAAACCAAGTGAACCGATGTAAGAAAGTAATACTTTATCTGGCATCTTGTTCCTATCTGTTCGTTTTACTTTAGCATTAGTACCATCATAATACTCAGATTTTATAATAGATTTTGTAGTTAAATAAATACTTGTATTAAGTCCGGAAGAAACAAATAGATGAAATTTCTCCTTATTTAAAAAATAGTAATTGACTTTAACAGGGAAATCTACATATAAATATGTATCATTAATTGTTCCTTTTCCTATTTCATGAAAATTTCCATCAAGAATGAATACGTCTTTAAATATATTCTTTCTTCCGGCAAACTGAGCGGCAATTTCTATTCCTACATTTTTATGTAGCTTTAGCACATAATTAATGCCCGTTGTGAAGCCAAATCCTCCTTGTTCTGTTTTGTTTCTTGATTGGATAAGTGCTTCATAGTTTTCCCAAGGATTTCCAGTACCACATGAAAAAAGTTTTCTATTAACTTTTAAATATCTATAAGAATAATTTCCTTGAAAATTAACACCTAAGCTATGTTTGGGATATTCTTTTGTAGTTTCTTGGGCAGATGTAAAACAAAAACTTAGCAGAAATATGTAAACAATTAACTTTTTCATATTGTGAAATTACGAAATGTTTTGTAAGAATAAAAATCTATTTTAGAAAAATATGAATTGAGATTCCGTAGCCATCTCTACTTGTCGCAGACATGGTAACAGCAGTTAGATAAATTTTCTATTTTATTCCAAAATTTTACGGAATAACACGCACGAAAAAATATTTAGAAATTACAAAACACCCTTTACAACCATCTGATAATCAACATTTAATTTCCTATTAACATTGCATTAACAGAGCAAATTAAGCTTTTGGCATGCGTCTTGTTTTATGTACACTAATAAAAACAAGTGCTATGAAAACGATTATTTTAACTTTAGTATCAACCCTACTCATTTTTACAAATGCTACAGCTTCAAAATTGGAGTTTAGTAGCTTTAACAACCAACCTTATAAAATAAATATTAACGGTCAGGTTTATTATAGTTACCAATCTTCTTTAATTATAGATAATATAATGGCAGGCACTTACAATATAGAAGTTTCTCCCATAGCACAGCCACATTATGGCAACCATTTTGGGCACAAACCTTATGCAGTTATATTTAACGGTCAAATTCAGGTTTATCCTAATGCCGCCATGACATATAATATAGTACCTAATAATTTAGTGTTGGCAAATGTAGTGGCACTACAGCCCGCCACACCTCCGCAAAACACTTATTACCCAAACACTAATATTGTAAACAATTATTATACTAATCAGCCCAATAATTGCCAAGCAAATACAGATAACTACCACCACAATCCATATCAACCGCAGGTATTCCCTATGGAGCCAGTTGCTTTTGAGCAGTTAATAAATACCCTTAAAAGAACCCCTTTTAGCGATAACAAACTGCAAGTTTATCATCAAGCGTTAGCTGCTAATTATTTTACTACACAGCAAGTAATAAGAATAATGAAAGTTTTTCCTTTTAGTAGCGAAAAACTTGAAGTAGCAAAATCGGCATATACATCTACTTTAGACAGGGAGAATTATTTTATGGTAAACAATGCTTTCAACTTTTCCAGCGATGTGAGGGAGCTCAATGAATACATCGCTTCGCTATAAATTTCCGTAATGTGTTTTTGTTTTTGGTTTAACAGAGCCTGAATTTAGAAATAAGTTCAGGCTTTGTGCTGTTATAACAATTAGTTTATAAATTTGTACAAGTGAAAAATTATTTAAACCCATTCTTAAAAATTAAGCAAACCAAAAATAAAGGCTTAGGCATATTTACCTTGCAAAAAATAGAAGCTGATACTTTAATTGAAATTGCCCCCGTTATAGTTTTAAACACATTAGATACTAAAAAAATACATCAAACGCACCTACACGATTATTATTTTTCTTGGGGCAATAATCAAAAAAAATCTGCCATAGCACTGGGTTATGTTTCTATCTATAACCATAGCAAAAACCCAAATTGCTACCACGAATGTGATTTTGAAAATAATACCATCAGCATTTTTTCTAAAGAAAATATTAAAGCAGGTGCTGAACTTTTTATAGACTACACCATGGGCGAAGACAAAGAACTTTGGTTTATAGAAACTTAGGTTTATACATAACTCTAAATTTTGTACCTTTGCACCATAATTTTTAGAACACAAAATCTCAAACAAAAAACAACATGAAAGAAGTAGTAATAGTAAGCATGGCAAGAACTCCAATAGGAAGTTTTGGTGGTGCTTTATCATCTTTTAAAGCTATAGATTTAGGAGCTTTAGTAATAAAAGAAGCCGTAAAAAGAGCAGGCATAAAACCCGAGCAAGTAGGAGAAGTTTTTATGGGAAATGTATTGCAAGCCAATACCGGACAAGCCCCGGCACGCCAAGCTGCATTAAAAGCAGGGCTTTCTCCAGCCACACCTTGCACCGCTGTAAATAAAGTATGTGCCAGCGGTATGAAAGCTATAATGTTTGGTGCTCAAAGCATAGCTTTAGGCGACCAAGATATAGTGGTATGTGGTGGTATGGAAAGCATGAGCAACGCTCCTTTTATGGTAGAAAAAGCACGCTTTGGCATAAAATATGGCAACCAAACTTTTATAGATACCATAGTGCGTGATGGACTTCAAGACCCATATAATGGCGATATGATGGGAACTTGTGGCGACCACTGTGCTACTGAAAATGGTTTTTCAAGAGAAGACCAAGACAATTATGCTATTGATTCATACAAAAGAGCTGCTGAAGCTACAGAAAAAGGTTATTTTAAAGACGAAATAGTACCTGTAGAAATTCCTCAAAGAAAAGGAAATCCTATAGTTTTTGATAAAGATGAAGATTTTACTAAAGTTAGTTTTGATAAAATTCCTCAGTTGCGACCAGCGTTTAACAAAGACGGAACCGTAACCGCAGCCAATGCCTCTAATATAAATGACGGTGCGGCTGCCATAGTGCTAATGAGCAAAGAAAAAGCGACAGAACTGGGATTAAAACCATTAGCTAAAATAGTGAGCTATGCCGATGCAGCTCAAGAACCAATTGACTTTACCACTTCTCCGGCTTTGGCTATTCCTAAAGCGTTAAAAAAAGCAGGTTTAGCGGTTTCTGATATTGATTTATTTGAAATAAACGAAGCCTTTGCCGTAGTTGCTTTAGCTAATATGAAACTTTTAAATATTACCCACAATCAAACAAATATTTATGGTGGCGGAGTATCAATAGGACATCCTATTGGCGTTTCGGGGTGCAGAATAATTTGTACTTTAATTTCAGCTTTAAAAAATAACAACAAGCAAAAAGGAGCTGCCGGAATATGCAATGGCGGTGGTGGAGCAAGTGCTATGATTATAGAGTTGGCTTAATCTTAACGTTGTGAACCGTACCAAAAGAAAAAAATGACAATAAAAGAAGCAATTTTAAAAAGTCTTGACGACATAAACGGACTAACAAATTATTTGGAAGTTCACGACCATATTGTAAGTAAAGGCTATTATGATTTTGGAACAGCAAAAACGCCAGCTTCCACAATTTCCGCATTGCTCGGGGATTTTATAAGAAATGGAGATAGTAGAGTAAAACGAATAAAACAAGATGGAGGAACTTACTCATACTATTTGACTAAAAACGAACAGGAAATCGGGATTGAAATTCTTTCAGGAACAACCGAAACAACTTCAAAACCGATAAAAGTAAAAGCCAAAACATACAACGAACGGGATTTGCACAAACTTTTGAGTAGTTATTTAAAAAACACAAAAATCTATTCAAAAACTATATTTCACGAACAATCAAAATACGGAAAAGACAACAATCAGATTTGGACGCATCCAGATATGGTTGGAATTAAATTTCTAAATCTTCAAACAAAAGTCAGCCAGAATTTTTTAAAGTCAATAAATAGAGTAGATACATTCAAATTGAGTTCATACGAGATTAAAAAGGAAATCAACTCGGACTCGGAATTAAAAAAAGCTTATTTCCAAGCAGTTTCAAATTCAAGTTGGGCAAATTATGGATATTTGGTTGCATTTGAATTCAGCGACAGTTTATCGGACGAGATGGAAAGATTAAACCAATCGTTCGGAATTGGAATTATTGAACTAAATGCAAATCCATACCAAAGTAAAATTCTTTTTCCTGCAAGTTATAGAGACCTTGACTTTAAGACAATAGACAAACTTTGTAAAATAAATAAAGAGTTTGAACAATTTATTGAACAAACAGACAGACTTATGACTGCTCAAGAAAGATATTACAAATCGACAGAGAAAGAACTGAATGAATTTTGTGATGACTATTTTGAAAATGACACCGAAATAGAACAATATTGTAAAGATAAAAATATACCGAACGAAGGATAAACACTATCCACAAAATCAACCATAAGCAATTGGGTTTTTTAGGTGTTTAACTGAAAATATAAATAAAAGGTCGGTTCAAACCGAAAAATTAGGGCATAAAATACCCAACTCATAGCCACGGTCATTATATTTTACTATAAAAGCGATAGTGCATTAGTGCTATCGCTTTTTTTATTAGGCATATTTAAAATAAAATGCTAAATTTAATGCAAACAATTATTTTTTCTATATTAGTAAAAAATGAAACAGCGGAAATTAGACATATTAGTCTTGTCAGATTTGCATTTGGGCACCAACCAATGTAGAGCAGGCAGACTATTAAAATATCTAAAATCTGTAAAACCCGAAATGCTCATTCTAAATGGTGACATTATTGATATTTGGCTTTTAGATTTAAAAAAATGGCCTAAAAAACACACCAAAGTAATGTCCTACTTTTTTCAATTAATGATAGACGGCACGCCTATTTATTATTTGCCCGGAAACCATGACGATTATTTAAAACAATTTACAGGATTTAAGTTTCACAACTTTTTTATAGAAAATGAATTAGTACTGGAAATAGACGGCAAAAAAAATTGGTTTATGCATGGCGATAAATATGACAAAACCATTAGTGGCAGAAGTAGAAATTTGGCCATAAGAGCAGGAAAAGCCTACGATGCCGTTGTAGGATTTAACAGACTTATTAACCAATGGGAAAACTTTTTAGGTAAAAAAAATACCTTAAATTTTACCAAGGTATTAAAAGACAAAACAAAAAGTAGAATAAAAAAATCTAACGATTTTGAGCAAGTATATATAGAAGAAGCTGCTGAAAATGAAATTGATAACCTGCTGTGCGGTCATGTTCACCGCCCGGGAATAACTACACTTTGCTCTATAAAAAACGAAAGAGAAGTTAATTATTTAAACAGTGGCGACTGGACAGAAAACTGTACTTCTTTGGAGTATTACAATAAAAGTTGGCATTTATATCGTTATGATTTTAATTATAATCATTACGAATCAACATTAAAAAACATGAATTTTAACGATGAAGACATAAATCCATTTTTATTCAAATAGAATATTAAAAAAACCTTAACCTTGCAATAATAGGAACCAACAAGTTTGGCATTTATTTTGCATTTTAACATTATAAAAAACACCTTAATCATGAAGAAAAGAATTTCTTTACTTGCGTCCTTATTATTTATTTTATGCTCCTTTGCCCAAAAACAGCAGTACGATATTATACTGTTTGGCAATGTAATAGGCAAAGGCGATATGAACAGAACCATACAAAATGGCGTGGAAAAAATAGACTTAATTACTAATGCTAAAGCTAAAGTAATGTTTAAAGACAAAACCAACCACACGGATATGGATATTGTTATGAAAAATGGTTTGTTAGAGAGTTTGAACCAAATAAAAATTGACGATGGGGAGAAACAAACAATAAAAGTAACTAAAGAAGATGGTAAACAATTTTTTTATTTAGACGGTAAAAAATCGGCTGTGCCAAAGCCTGTAAAATATACTACTACGCACTTCTTTTTTAAAGAGCCTGTGGGCATTAAAGAAGCTTATGTAGAACGAATGAATATTTTTGTACCTATAGAAAAAGTAGATGCAAGCACTTATAAAACTACTGTAGATGGAGCAGACAACTTTTACACCTATAAAGATGGTAAACTTATAGAATACAAAATGAAAAATTTTGTAAATGTATATATGAAGCCTATTGAAGGATAGGTGGTTTCCCTATACAATAGATAAGCTAAAAAAATGCCGAACAAATTTTGTTCGGCATTTTTAATATATATCATCTAATATTTTTACAAACCAGAACTGGCTTTTCCTTTAGCGGTTTTTCTGTCTTTTTTAGCATTGCCTTTATCGTAAGCGGCTCTTGCTTTTTTAATGGCTTTTTTTGTCCCTTTGGTAGGTTTACTTGTAGCATAAGTTGGGCATGTTGATTTATGACAACTCTGCAAACTTACACCTAATACAAAAAAACTAAATATGGCTATTAAAAAATATTTCTTCATTTTCTTAGTGGTTTAACATCACAGGCATTACTAACATTAGTAACTGCTCGCCTTCTTCTACTTCGCCCGGCACTAAAATACCTGCTCTGGTAGCGGTAGATAATTCTATTTTAATTTCTTCTGTTTCAAGCACATTTAGCATTTCTAACAAATAACGAGAATTAAAGGCTATTTCTAAATCATCGCCAGTATATGAACAATTTAAACGCTCAAAAGCTTCATTGCTAAAATCTAAATCTTGAGAAGATACTTTTAACTCATTGCTTGATATATTTAAAACGCACTGATGAGTGGTTTTATTAGAAAATATACTTATTCTTTTTAGTGTGTTTAAAAAATCAACTCGGTTAAGTGTCAGTATATTATTATTATCTACGGGAATAACTGCATTATAATCCGGATATTTAGCATCTACTAAACGACATATTAACAAAGTATCGTTAAACTGAAAAAATGCATTTGACGAATTATAATTTATGGTTACTCGGGTATCTTCTGTAGGCAAACTACCTTTTAATAATTGTAATGCTTTTTTAGGTACTATAAATGCCGTGGCTTCTTCACTACTTACATCGCTTCTTTTGTATTTCACTAATTTTGAAGCATCTGTAGAAACAAAAGTAACGCCATCGGGTTGCAACTGAAAATAAACGCCTGTCATGGCAGGTCTTAGCTCATCATTACTAACAGCAAACAAAGTTTGATTAATAGCATTGCCCAGCACTTCTGACGGCATACCTACTTCTGCGGCATCATCGGCTAAAGGTATTTTAGGGAAATCTTCAGGATTTTCTCCAGCCAATTTATACTTACCCGTAGATGAACTAATTTCTATAGCAAAAGTTTTGTCATCATAAGAAAAAGTAAGCGGCTGCTCCGGTAGTGTTTTTAATGTATCTAAAAGTATTCTAGCGGGAATAGCTATTTTTCCATCTTCCTTGGCTTCTGCGTCTAACTGAGTACTCATAGAGGTTTCTAAATCAGTGGCATATACTTTTATTTTTCCTTCATGTATTTCAAAAAGGAAATCTTCTAAAATAGGTAAAACCGTATTGGTGCTAATAACACCTTGTATTAATTGCAATTTTTTTAACAATTGTGTAGTAGATACAACAAAACGCATAGTTTATATTAATTTATATTTCCTACAAATATAGGTAGAAAAGAATTTAATTTTTAAATTTTAGTGCAATGAATGAAAAAGTTATAGCGATTGTTAACACAAAATAGATTAATCTATTTTGAATTTTATGCCGATAGAGCAATATCGCATGGATATACGTAATAGACAAATGCCGAAGAATCTCTATATGAAAAACTATTATGAGATCCTTCTTCCGCTCCGCTTCATCAGGATGACGCATAATATTAATTTTTGTTCGTCTTTCTAAGCGGAGCAAAGAATCTCCATAGAGCAAATAATTTATACTTTAAGGTAGCATCTTGGGACGTTTAAGTAATTTGAATACAGTTTGTGATCTTTTACTTTTTCGCCATGGTGCGTGTCTCACGCAACAATTTTGTAACTTTAAGTGTAGTTTAGGGTTCTCTACGAGAGACCCTAAACGGAAAAAAGAATATAAGGAGATTGCTTTTTCACTTGATTGCAGCAGTTAAGTTCAGTAGCACATTTAGTTAAATTAGTTTAGTAATGTACTTCCTTTTACCAAAATATCTTTAAACACATAAATTTGAACACTTGCAAATAAGTTATTTTCTTCGTTTAAAGCAAAAAGACGCTCGGCATTGTATTCATTGTCTTTGCCCTCTTTTGTTATTAATCTATCTCCCATTTTTAGTGGCATGTGGTACAAAATTAGATTTTTTGTTTCGCCAGTAGTAGTTTCTATACTCAATCTTGCAAAGCCTAAGTTTTTCAGTACTTCTTCTTTATCCTTATAATCTTCTTGGAAACTCTCGTAGCTTAAATTTGAAAACGAACCGAATAAAATACTTGCCACTTGCTGGTTTATTTGTTCATTAGTATAACTTTTCCCATTTGCTGTTAAAGTAAAATTTCCGTTATCTCTACTAATATTAAATGATTCTTCTTTATTCTCCGGTTCTAAATATTCTAATTTTATATTTTTTATTTCTTGTGGCAAAAGCTTTGTGTATTGCAAACTACGCCATTCGCTTTCTTGTGGTGTAAATCGGTAGGTAAAATAGCCTCTCCTACCCGGCACTTTAGCTATGTATGCTTTTGATGCGGCTTTGCCGTTTATTTCCATAAAAACATACGTGCCGTCTTGCTCATGAGTAGCTCCGCCCACATGATACTCTTTAAAAGGTTTTTTACTGCCATTTTTATACAAACTCACTTTTATAGAATTTGAAATCATCTCTTTTAAAATATTATCTTGAGCTGCATTAGGAACTACACTTACTACTTCCATAGTGTTTACTACTTTTAACATTTCATTTAGTATGCTTTCTCTAACATCATATTTGTTATTCAGCAACCATTTCCCATCTTTTTTACTCAATATTATTTCGTTGCCGTTTCTATCTTTTAAATCTATTTGGCTTAAGCTTTCCATGTCTTGCACAGCAAAATCTCTCTCTTGCTCTTCTACAGATTTATTATTGTAAAAAAATAAAAAATATACTGCCAGTAATAATGTGGCAAGTATTATAATATAGCTTAAAGTTTTTTTCATTTGGCGTAAGTTCTTTTTCTGATAAATCCGTATGCAAAAGCAAAAATTAAAATGGCAATAAGTGGATAAAGCAAGTTTTGTATCTGTATAGATTTTTTGCTTTCTTTCACTTTAGTAGCATCTAACTGACGAAGTTTTATTTCTTTACTTCTAGTGTTTATCAACTTATTATCGTCCAATAAATATTCTACACAATTCATAAAAAACGGCAAATTATCAAAAACCATAGGTTTGTTTTCATTGCCATAAGTGGCATATCCTACGGGCAAAGTTTTTCCTCTGGCTTTCTTATTTGTTATCAAATCGCCATCGCTCACTACTATCATTTTAGCATTGGGGCTACTTACATCTATATATTTTAAATCATCAATAGTATCTGTCATTTCTGCATAAGCTCCCGCAAAAGCTCTATCATCAAAAACCGATTCAAACTGCCCGCTTAAATAAACGCCCGTAGGTATATTTTTTTGCTGAAAAATAGCCGGGTTGAGTTGGTCTTTTACCATACCAATATACACTCTAACGGGAGCAAAAAGTGCCTTGCTATACTCTGATGAGGTTAGCAGTATTTCTTTTTGTACATTTTTGTTTTTAATTGTATCAATACTGCTGGTAAAAGAGCCGGTGATAGGTGCTAAATTTCTTGATGCCGGATTGCCGGAATTGCCTATCATTAAATTAAAATAAGGCCAATTGAACCACTGCATTTGTGGCTGATTATTAGCCATTCCGGTTTGAATTTGCAAACGAGTATTTTGCAAGTCTAAAATTAAATCGTCATTAATTCTGGCACCATACTTAAACAGCATATCTGTTAAATTAACATCTCTGGCATTTGCCAAAAAGAAATCTTTGCCGTTTAAGCTGTCCATATTTACTGCCATGTGGTCTAAAAGCCAAATTATTTTACCGCCACGCATTAAATATTGGTCTATTTTGTATTTTTCTTTTTCGTTAAATTTTTGTGTAGGGTTTGGTATAACTAAAACATCTACCATAGCATCTATTTTATAACCTACGGTTAAATCTATAGTAGAAACGGCAAACTGCTTGCTTTGCAGTTCTTGTATGGCTTCGCCTAAATTTTCTTGTGTTACCTCCCCATGCCCTGTGCTAAAAGCAACCAATGGCGGATGTGTACGCTGAAGTTTTTGTATAGAATTAGCAAATTTATATTCAAGTAATACAATAGAATTGTTAAGAATATCAAACTGGTCGGCTCCCACTTTATTTTCTAACAAATTAGTGCTTATGGTTCTGCCTTTATAGCTTATAACTGCTCCGGGAAATATTACTCGCTGTGTTTGCTCGCCATTTTCTACTACGGTTAAATTGATGGGCGTTAGTCCTTTTTTGTATAAAATTTTGCCTTCTTCTTCTTGCGTTTTTTTATCGTATTTGCTCAAATCTACAAAAGTGTATTGCAAATTGCTACCGGCATAAGCCTTAAACTCATTAAGTGTGGTTTCTATACTTTTTTCCAATTCTTTCATTCCCGAAGGGAGATTGCCTGTAAGGTAAACTCTGATAGTGACTACATCATCTAAGTTTTTAAGAAAATCTTTGGTACTATTAGAAATAGAATATCTTTTTTCTTCTGTTAGGTCAAAACGTTTATATATTTTACTTGAAATTATATTGAGCACAAGCAATATAACCAACACAATAACCGTATTTATATGTTTTTTTATTGCTTTCATTTCTTTAGGTTTAAAACCATTTTAGTGAACAATAAAAAACTTAAAGCGATACTAATAAAATACACTAAATCTCTTGTATCTATAACGCCTCTACTCATAGATAGGTAGTGCGTATTCATACCTAAATGCTCTATAAAATAATCTAATTTTCCGGCAAAAACAGGTAGTTGGGCTATAAAATCAAAACCCATATAACACAAAAAACTAAGCAAAACGGCTACTAAAAATGAAATAATTTGATTGTTGGTTAATGCCGAACTAAAAGTGCCTATGGCCACAAATGCAATACCTAATAACAACAAACCCATATATGAACCCATTATGCCACCTGTATCAACATTTCCGACAGGAAAAGCTATTTTTTTTATGCTAAAATAATAAACAAGTGTGGGCAACAAAGCAAAAACAACAACTGCTACGGCTGCTAAAAATTTGCCTCCTATTATTTGATTTTCGGTAAGTGGTTTGGTAATAAGTAGCTCTATGGTTCCTTTGTTATATTCTTCGGCAAACAAACGCATGGTAATGGCGGGAATTAAAAACAAGTAAAAAAGCGGTGCATTGCTAAAAAAAGTATCTAAGGTGGCAAAACCACTATCTAAAACTGACGTGCTGGGAAACACAAAAGTAAACAAAGCACTAAGCACTAAAAATATACCTATGGCAATGTACCCAACCAGCGAACTGAAAAACTGTTTTATTTCTTTATAAAATACGCCTAACATTATTTGGTTAACTCTTTAAATACATCTTCCATGCTTTGGTTTTCTTGCTCTAAATGAAGCAAAGTGAGCTGATGCTGTACACAATAATTAAAAATATCTTCGCTTAAGTTTTGTTTTTGTTTGCTTGTGGCTTTTATAAATCCATTGCCCAAAAATTCAAACTGAACTTGTTCAAGCACAGGCAGTTGAGTTTTATTTGTTTTAAGTTTAAATTTAACATTGATGGTTTTAGTACCCGTATTTTTTATAGATTCTACTTTATTATTAGCTACTATTTTGCCTTGATTAATAATTAAAACCCTTTGGCACATGGCTTCCACTTCTTGCATAATGTGCGTAGAAAGTATAACTGTTTTTTCCTTGCCCAATTCTTTTATTAAGTTTCTAATGTCAACCAACTGATTTGGGTCTAAACCACTTGTAGGCTCATCTAAAATAAGTACATCGGGGTTGTGTATCATGGCTTGTGCTATGCCCACACGCTGCTTGTATCCTTTAGATAGTTGCCCTATTTTTTTGTGCTGTTCACGCTCTAAACCTGTTTTTTCTATAAGTTGAGCTATGCGTTCTTTTTTGTTTTTTATTTTATATAAGTTTGCCACAAAACCTAAATATTCCTTTACGTACATATCGTAGTATAGTGGATTATTTTCCGGTAAATAGCCTATTTTTTCTTTAGCTTGCAAAGGATTTTCTTGCTGATTGATACCACAAACTTCTATAGTGCCTTCGGTAGGTTCTATGTACCCGGTTATCATTTTCATGGTGGTAGATTTGCCTGCACCATTGGGACCTAAAAAACCAAGCACTTCGCCTTTGTTAAGTTCAAAAGAGATGTGATTAACAGCAAGTTGCTCTCCGTATTGTTTAGTAAGATTAGATACCTTTACCGACATAGCACACAAAGTTATGCTTTTCTTTATTTATGGGAAATGCTTAACATTTTTTTTGATAGGGAATATTTAGTCTATAACAATCCTAATAAAATAATGATATTTTTTTTGCATACAATTAATATTTATACTATCTTTACCGAAATTACTAATACTAAAATTTTATAAATGAAATCAATTAACAAACTTTTTATTCTGTTACTTATAGTAACTACTATTTCGTCTTGTAAAAAAGATGAGGATAATAACACAAACAAGTTAGATACTCCTGAGTTACTTACTCCATCTAACGGCATAAACGTAGGGCAGTTTTCTATGATTTTATTCAATAATCAAAATCATGTGTATGTAGATTTTGATTGGGGTAATGTTGAAAATGCTGATGAATATAAAATTGAAATTGCTACTAATCAAAATTTTGAAGCTTCTTCAATTATAAAGGACTATGTAACTGCTGACTCTGATGAGTATTTTTATTTGGAGAATCCAAATCCTGGAAATGATGCAACATTTTATTGGAGAGTTAGAGCCATAAGTGCTTCGTTTGAAAATTCAGATTATAGCCAAGTATTTTCATTTACTGCTACTGCTGAAGATGATAATACTGTCATTAATCCATCTCCAAAAAATGGAACGTATAATGGTTATGGAAGTGGTCCTATTTTTATAACTTCTGTATTAGATACAACATTTACAAATTTACCAATGGAAATAACTGTTCAAGAAACATTTGACGGTTCAGGAGTTTTTGACGTAACCTATGATTTTGACGTCAATGGAATTAATGTAAATCCTACTGTGGAAGGTATTGAAAGTGGTTCAAATATTGTAATTACAAATCAATCTTATAATTTATTGGGATTTGTTGATTTATTAATAAATGATAATATAACATTTAATGGTTCTAATACAGCAATTACAGGAAATGCTACCTTAGGTAGTGCTAGTGGTAGTTCAATTGTTGTTAATGGAAACTTATCGTATTCTGCCACAAAGTAAATTAAACTAATTCAAACCTATTAAAAACCTACTGAGTATTTTCTTAGTAGGTTTTTTTTGTTCTAATACAACTGCTTTATTATTCCATCTGCTAATCCCATTTTAGGAATATAAATTTTAGTGGCTTTTGTCCATTTCATTATAGATGTAAAAATTTGCATGGCAGGGATTATCACATCTGCACGGTCAGGTTTTAGGTCAAGTTTTAAAATACGCTCTTCATAATTGT
Organism: Chitinophagales bacterium; assembly: GCA_020635995.1. NCBI lineage: Bacteria > Pseudomonadati > Bacteroidota > Chitinophagia > Chitinophagales > Chitinophagales bacterium. Next base: position 75,748 of record JACJYS010000002.1, read on the forward strand.
ATTTCTGCAACTCTTTAAAATACTTCTTTAAATAGGTATAGCTTACCGGTTTTGATACGTCTTTGCCCGATACTTTTGCTACTTTGTTTATATTTCCTCCAGAGCCTATTAAATCTACTTTTCCGTGAGGTAAATTTTCCATTAACCAAGCCTTTAAATCATTCCACATTTCTTGATTTACCATATCGTTTAAAATACGCAAAGTGCCTATTTTAAATGATTTTGCCGCCACTATTTCTCCCTTATTTATTACTGTAAGTTCAGTGCTTCCGCCTCCCACATCTACGTATAAATAAGCATTATCGTCTGCTATAAGTTTTTCTATATGGTTGGCATATATTATAGCCGCTTCTTCTTGCCCGTCTATTATTTCTATGTTTATACCCGTGGTTTCTTTTATACTTTTTATAATTTCTTTTCCATTTTTGGCTTCCCTCATGGCACTGGTGGCACAGCCTCTAAAATATTTTACACCATGAGCTACCATTAAATGTTTGTAAGCCATTACAGAATGTACTAACCTTTCTCTGCTTTCTTCGCTTATTTCTCCTTTAGTAAATACTTCCGTACCCAATCTTACAGGCACTCTTATTAAACTTTCCTTTATGTACTTTTTTTCATCTTTACTTTCTATTACATCATTTATTAATAAACGCATGGCATTAGAACCTATATCTATAGCGGCTACTTTGGTAAACTTAATCATTCTTATGTTTTTCTTTTAAGTAATTATAAAAAGTTATTTGACTTCTAATTTTCTCTTTTCGGTTTTTAACATACAAATTTCGCAATGTTCCATCTAATTTTCTGGCTTTTACATTATCGTTCCACTGGTTATTTAAAAACCATTTTATTTCTTCTTTCAGTTTTTCGTCATAAATAGGGAAACTTACTTCTACTCTAAAATCTAAGTTGCGTTGCATCCAATCGGTAGAAGATAAATATATTTTTTCTTCGCCATTATTATGAAAAACAAATATTCTGCTGTGTTCTAAATATTTATCTACTATGCTTATTATTTCTATATTGCTGTGCAGTTCTTCTAAATATGGCACCAATGAATTTATTCCTCTTACTATCAATTTAATTTTTACGCCATTATTTGCTGCATAATATAATTTTTCTATCATTTCATAATCTACCAAACTGTTCATTTTAGCAAAAATACTTGCCGGTAGTTTCTCGGCAGCGTTTTTAATTTCTTGGTCTATCAGTTCATAAAACTTAGTTCTACTTTGGTGCGGTGCCACCAGCAGATGCTTATAATTGTATATTTTATAGTTGTTTTGAAAAAATCTAAAAACTTTATTGGCTTCATAAGTCAGTCTTTCGTCTGAAGTAAATAAAGATGTATCGGAATAAATAGTACTTGTTTTTTCATTAAAATTTCCTGTACTGAAATTAGCGTATCGCGTTCTTTTATCATTAACCACCCGAGTGATTAAACACAGCTTTGAATGCACTTTTAAACCCGGCACACCATAAATAATGGTTATGCCTTCCTCTTGCATTATTTTAGCCCAATATATATTCAATTCTTCGTCAAAACGAGCTTGAACTTCTACCACTACTATTACATTTTTTCCATTTTTAGCTGCATTTATTAAAGAATTTACTACCATACTGTTGTTTGCCACTCTGTACAATGTCATTTTTATGGTGGTAACATGTGGGTCTATAGCTGCTTCGCGTATAAAATCTATTAAGTAAGAAAATTTTTGATACGGATAATGCAATAAAATATCTTCTTTATCTATTACATCAAAAATGGTTTTGGCTCTATTAAATTTGGGGAAATTTAATGGCGAAACTTTGGGGTAATTCAAATCTTCTCTGCCAAAATTGGGGAAACCCATAAAATCTTTAAAATTGTGGTATCTTTTGCCTGCTATTATATTTTCTGTTTCGGTAAGTTGTAGTTTACCCAACAAAAAAGACAAATAGTCTTTATCTATTTCTTTATCAAAAACAAAGCGAACAGGCTCGCCACGCTTTCGTGCCTCTACACTCTGCTCTATTTTTTCTATTAAACTTTTAGAAATATCTATATCTAAATCAAGCTCTGCATCTCGGGTTATTTTTATACAGTGAGCAGTTATACTTTCATATTCAAACTGCTGATAAATAGTATGTACAAAAGCTCTAATTATATCATCTACCAAAATAACATAGTTTTTATCTTCTTCTTTTGGCAATACCACAAAACGTGGCGTAGTAGTAGGTATTTCTATCAGAGAGTAAATAGACTCTTTGTTTTCTGCTTGCTGCATATTTACCGCTAAGTATATGGCTTGCTCCTTTAAGCGTGGAAAGTTTTTTATATAATGAAGCATAATAGGAACCAGCTTAGGGCGAAGCTCATTATAAAAATAATGTTTCACATAAGATTTTTGCTCTTTGTTTAATTCTTTCTCATTTATTATGAATATTTTTTCGGTTTCAAGCTCTTTTTCTATTTTCTCATAAATTTCATCAAATTTTGTGTTCTGTTTTTTTACTCTTTCGGCTATTTCTTTTAGCAAAGCTTTGGGCTTAAATTTAATTTCTTGCTTAGCCTGCTTTCCCACACCTTGCATACGCCTTATAGTGGCAACACGAACTTTATAAAATTCATCCATATTATTTGAGTATATACCCAAAAATCTAAGACGTTCTAACAAAGGAACTTTTGCATCGGCAGCTTCTTGAAGCACTCTATCGTTAAATGCCAGCCAACTTATTTCTCTATTTATAAATCTTTTTTCTTTCATTTATTCAAAATCAATTCAAATGTATTGTCATAGTTTTTTATACAGTTGTTCCAGTCATAATGCCATACCCACTGCTGTATATTTTGTTTACGTACTACATTTACATCAAAGATGAGGCGTTGCAATCTTTTTACAAAATTATTTAAGTTATCATAAGTAAAAGTTTTAGCATAAGCTGGCGGTATATGCTCTGCATAAGCCAAACGATTGGGAAGCAAAGGAAAAACATTGCAAGCCATAGCTTCTACCACACTTCCGCCAAAAAAATCTTGATTTGAAGTAACCGGCAAAATATCGGACTGCCAAAGCAAAGAAATATACTGTTCTTCACTTTCTGCATAACCCCAATGTAAGATTTTGTCTTTTAATATTTCTTTTGCTTCATCAAAAATAGGAGGGTAAGTATTTGTTTTTTCGCCTAATACTATCAAGTTAAAATCTATTCCATTGTGGTGCAAGGTTATTAAACTTTCAAAAAAATCTTGTGGATTTTTATCGTATTCCCAGCGATGATTCCAAAGCACCACAGCTCTTTTGTGGTAAGGTTTATTTTGAGGTTTAAAATGTTGAAACTTTTGTAAATCCATACCTAAATGCAGCATTTTACTTTTTTGAGCAATAGTTTGGGCTACCCAAGTTTCTTGATAATCGGGAAAAGCGTTTAAAAATTTAGGAATTTCATTTAAAAAACTCTCTTTGTGGTAGTTAGAATTAAATAAAACAGCATCGGCACTTAATGCACTGGTTATATTTATAAATGCATAGTGTCTATCTCTTTGTAGCCGGGTGTCTTCATCTGTAGGCGACCAAGGGTAGGTCAGTTGGTTTTCATGAAAATATATAGCTGTTTTAGTATGAGCGGTTTTTGGGCGTGTTAGGCTTAAAAAAGTACTTAAATCTAACATATCGGAAGCTACTATTAAATCTGCCACATAATTATCTTCATTATATTTTTGTGCAAAATGAAGAGCTGCACCATGCATACGCCATTTCCAAAATCTATCGGGTAGTGTGTATGTTTTTATATTGTGCGTACTATTTTTTACTAAGCCATCCAGCCATTTTTTGTGCGAGCCACCATAAAAAGGTTCTATAAAAAGGATGTTCATTGTAGATTTATAGATTGTGAGAGGTTAGAGAGATAGATGTATCAAATTGAATTCTTAGGATAATCAAACCAAAGCAAATTAGTGTTTTTAGATGAAAAATCACTCCAATTTTCTATTTCTGAACTAAAACACAAAACACCACAAGTGGGCACGTTTTCGTAAAAATAAGGAATATATTTTGATGCAAATTCATTAATACTTGGATTATGACAAAAAACAGCTAATGTGTTTACGTTGCTATTTTGACTATGAATTACACTTTCAATATCACTAACATTACAATGAAAAAGTGAACTGTCTATTTCTATTTTATCACATTTAACGTGTAGTTTTCGGGCAAAAATAATAGCGGTGTGCAAGGCTCTAATTCCATCGCTACTTACTATTTTTTGAGGTGCAATCTGTTTTTGCTCTAAACGAGAAGCCATATCTATAGCATCTATTATCCCTCTATCTTTCAACGACCTATCTATATCTTTAACAAGATGTGCGTCTTGCCAAGATGATTTTGCATGTCTGATTAATATAAAGGTTTTCACACCTTAAAGATAGTTATCTTTCAATTAAAAATTAGGGCAATATCTTTGGCTATTCTTTCTATTTAAGCAACCTGTGTAAATGACAGCTACTTCAGGACCTCCGTTTGCCTTAGAAGCTCCCGTTAGTTTAGATACGTTTAAATCATAGCTAAAGTGTATTTGAAAACCACCTAAATCGGCTCTTGCTCCCAAAAATACGGCATCTAACACTCTATATCCCGCTCCAAAATATATTGCATTTTTATTGTTTGGCACTTGGCTAAAGCGGTACTTAAAATAGGTAGATAAGTTGGCTTCAAATGTTGGACCTTGTTTTAAAAACATAAAACCCGGCATTATTCCAAGCTGTTTACCCATTGGAATTAAAGCTCCTCCGTGCAATGTAAATTTCATATACATTCTTTCGGTTTTATCTCTATTTATATTAAAACTAGAAATATTAGGCTGGTTTAAATGGTGTAAAGCTATGCCTATATAGTAATTGGTATTTTTCTTAGGTTCTATAGAATATAAAAAACCTAAGTTGGCATCACCATACATTTTAGTGCTTGCATCAAAAGATTCGGCAGCAGCTAAAACAGGTTCTCCCGTTATAGGATCAAATTCATACAAAGCTTTGCTTTGATTAAAGCTTCTATGTATAAATGCCCCTTGAATACCTGCTGAAATAGACTGTTTTTTGTTAATAATAAAGTGGTAGGCAAAAGATAAATCTACTCTATTGGTATTATAGTTTAAATCGCCAGCTTGGTCAGAAAAGAAAGAAAGTCCTACACCTCCAAAATTAGAATATTTAGTGGGTTTTCCTACGGCAATATCTGCAAAAGCTGAAACGGTTCTATAAGTATTGCCTTCTGAAACGCCCAACCATTGTGTTCTAAAATTAGCTCCTACTCTCCAATCGCAACCATTCATGCCTGTCATGGCAGGGTTTAAAACCAAGGGCTGTGCATTGTAGTTAGTAAAATGTATATCTTGAGCGTTTAATGTAGCTACACTAAAAATAAAAACTGCTATATATAAAAGTATCTTTTTCATAGTTTCCCTCATTATTTAATTAGTGTAACATTTCCACTTCCTTTAACAATATCGCCATTGGTGCATATTATTTCATAATAATATACATACACTCCGGAGTTGCACGCTTTGCCTCCTTTATTATCTCCATGCCACCCGTCATCCATATATCCACCACTCATTCCTACGTTTTCTCCGTTGTACATTATTTGTCCCCATCTATCAAATATTCGTAAGAAATTAACGGTTTGTATGCCGTATCCTGTCAGTTTAAATACATCATTTTTGCCATCATTATTTGGTGTAAAAATATTAGGAACATATACTAACTCGGGTCCACATTCTGTTATTACTTGTATGGTTATGCTGGTATCTATTCTGCACATTAGTGAATCGTAAGCATATACTAAATGAACCGGATAGGTAGTTTCTTCTAATGGAGTTGCCTCTATTTCAAACCCTAAAGTTCTGTTTAATGTACCGTTTACATCTTCCCATATTAAACTATCTGTATTAAAATTAAATGGCACTACGGCTGCACTTATTTCACTTACTGCTCCCGCTATAACAGGGTTTGGAACGGCATTTAACTCTATAAATGGAGTAGGTGCCACTCCCACAGTTATCACATTATCATTATCGTCTGGACAATTGCCCAGTACACTACTTACGGTTATGGTATAATTAGTAGTAGAAGAAGGACTCAATGCAAAACTATCTGCGGTAAATATTTCAGCACCTACGATTGGACTTATTGCTACATTTCCAATACCGCCTGTTGAAGAAAATATGATATTATCATTTAAACTTAAATATACCGTTTCATTAGGGCAAATTAAAAACTCATCTTGCAAAATTGTAAGCGTAGCTTGTTCATCTACAAGTATGGTTTGAGTTATAGAATCTACACATCCATTTTCATCTTGTACTACTACTGTGGCAGTAAGCGTATCAATACCCGTAGCTGTGTACGAAATTGGATTAGTGCTGTATGTAGAAGTATTATTTGCCGTATTTACTACCGTCCAATTATAAATATTTACATTAGCATCGCCTAAAGTTACGTCTGCTTCCATATTTATAGGAATATCTTCGCAAGCAGGGTCTGCAACTATAGTTACACTTGGATTTGCTACAACATCAATAAATACCGAAGTAGAATCAATACAACCATCGGCATTAGTTATTACTAAAGTAACGGTATTATCTCCATTAGGCAAATAGGTAATTGTAGATGTTTGACTTGGACTAATATTCCAATCATATACAGTTATAGGAACTGAACTTATAGAGTTAGCTCCCGACAACTGCGTACTTGAACCATTACAAACTACAGTATCTCCAGTAATTATAGCTGTTGGTGCGGCACTCACATTAATTGTTTGCAATGAAGTATCAGAACAACCTGCTATATTTTCAATTATTAAAGCTACATTATGTACTCCTGCATTTGTAAAAGAATAGGTTTCTACACTATCTCCTAAAACATATCCGGCACCTTCATCAAAATTCCAAGTGTATGTTATAGCTGTTGTAACATTTGTAGGCAATGCAATAAAATCATTTTCTTGATTTTGACAATTTGAAGTGTAATTAAAGTTTGCCACAGGCACATTATAAACATAAGCATTTTGAGAAACACTTGACTGACACATATTTTCGTCAGTAACTGTTAGCGTTACATTATAAACTCCAGAAGTATCGTAAGTAAACTGAGTATTTGAAGGTGCTCCGCTTATAGTTAAGGTATCTGTAACATTTTGTCCAAAATTCCAAAATGAACTGTTTATTAGAGCATCATTTCCATCTGTTGAAGAGTTAACAAGAGTATTATTGCTACCCATACAAGCACTGTCAACAGAGAAAGAAGCTTGTGGAAGTTCATAAACTTGAACGGTAAAACAAGTGTCATCAAAATTATTTGCACAATTTTGATTAGTAGTAATGGTTAAACACACATTATATAACCCTGCATTATTATAAGTAAATGTTGGATTAGCTAAATGGCTAGTGTCTGCTACATTTTGACCAAAATTCCAAAAATAATCTACTATAGTAGCTCCACCAGCATAAGAAGATGATGAATTGAAAGTATTTGCTTGATTAAAACAAACAGAATCTGCTGTGTAAGAAGCCATAGGTGCATCAAAAACTACAACTTGCACAATTGTGTCATCAGTACATCCATTATCATCTGTTATACTTAGTTCCACATTATAAGTACCAGCGGTAGCATAAGTATGTGTAGGATTTTGAAGTATAGAAGTATTATTAGCACCACTTGAAGGGTCATCAAATGTCCAACTCCAAGATTGAATATTCCCATCTGCTACAGATAAATCATTGAAACTATTTGAATTACCAACACATACGCTATCTGCTTCAAAATATGCTGTTACAAAATTAACACTTACACTAACCGTATCGGTATTCACACAAGTATTTGCATCTGTACCCGATACTATATAAGATGTATCAACTAATGGTTTAACCCACGGATTTGTAACATTGACATCAGAAATTTGATAATTAGGCGACCATGTGTAGGTTAAAGCTCCTGTAGCTAATAATTGTACGCTATCGTTTTCACATATAATTTGGTCGTTTCCAGCATTTACATTAGGTAGTGGATAAACTTGAACTGTAAAACAAGTATCATCTGTATTTCCTACACAATTTTGACTTGTAATAACAGTTAAACATACATTATATAACCCAGGATTATCGTAAGTAAATGTTGGATTTGCAATATGGCTGGTATCTTCCGGGTTTTGACCAAAATTCCAAAAATAATCTATTATTGGAGCACCGCCACCATAAGAAGAATCGGCATTAAAAGTATTTGCTAAGCCTATACAAACAGAGTCTGCGGTAAAGCTTGCCATAGGAATATCAAAAACAATAGCAGGTAATGTAGTATCACTATTACAACCCGCCTCATCAGATATACTTAATGTAACATTATAAATTCCATTTGTCCCATAAGTATGAGTTGGGTTTTGCACATTAGATGTATTATTTATTCCACTTGAAGGTTCGTCAAAATCCCATTGCCAAGAATTAATAGTTGTATCTGAAGTTGATAAATCCGTGAAATTTGACGGAGTGCTTAAACAAACACTATCTACATAAAAATTAGCTTGAATATTATTTACTTTAACAAATATTGTATCGTTATTTTCACAACCATTAATATCAGTACCTACTACAAAATAAGCTGTGTCTATAGCAGGATAAACTGTTGGATTTGCAGTACTTTCATTAAAAATATTGTAAAGAGGCTGCCAATCATAGGTTATTGCCCCGTTAGCTTGTAAGATAGTACTATCTCCAAAACATATAGTAGTATCTAATCCTGCCGAAACTATAGGCAAATCAAATACTTCAATTTGAACTGAATCAATGGAAGAGCAACCAAAAGTATCTGTTACGGTTAATGAAACCCAATATAAACCGGCAGTATTAAATTGATATGATGTGTGCTGAGTATTGGCAGTATCTGTTAAAATTGAATTGTCTCCAAAATCCCAATGCCAAGTATTTATATAAGTATTTGAGCTTACTTGAGATGAATCGTAAAAACTGATAGTTATACCTACACACCCATTTGGGGCTGAGCGGTCTAATTGAGCTGTAGGGCTTGGCGGTATGTATATCTGATGTACGATAGAATCTGTACAAGTAAAATCACTAACTACCACAAGTTTAACATCAAAAAATCCTGTATCGGTATATAGATGACAAGGATTTTGAACAGTAGAGCTATTACCATCTCCAAAATCCCAATACCAAGAAGTAAATGCTGTATTTCCTGCTATTTCGTGATAAGACATATCTGTAAAACATACCGTTCCAGTATCGCATATTGAATAATTTTGTACATCAAAATCAACCACAAGGCTATCTACATGAACAGTGTCATTTGAAACCAAACCAGAACATGTGCCGTCATCTATAAATACTGAAGGAATATAATCTCCTAAATTACAATATTGATATTGTAAAGTGTCAATTATTGTGTCTCCAAGCACTCCTACAGGATTGTAATTTATAGAATTACCATCGCCATATAAAAATACTACATTTGGTGAGTTAACGGTAGTAATTTCAAAACTAACTGTTTCACAATAACAAATAGAATCTCTATCTATTATATTGATATTGGCATAAGGACCACCAACGTAGATAGAGTCAACAATTATTGTATCTCTACAGCCCGAGTTTGTAGCAATAGACATAGTAACTTGATAAGTGCCCGCTACATTATAAATAACCGTTGGACTTATTGTAGTAGATGTAACGCCATTACCGAAATTCCAAAATACAGATGAAGAATCAATATTATTATATGAAGTATTTGTAAACGTTATAGGTGTAACATTAGAGAAACAAGTAATAGAATCTTCACTTGAGGTAGCTTGAAGTACAGGATCAAAAACGTGAACATTTACCGTGGTATCATCGGTGCAACCTACGGAATCTGTTACTTCTAAATAAACTCCATATATTCCTTCTGTATTGTAGGTAACATTCGGTGGTGTCTGAGTATTATCAGAAGTAGGTGTTGCACCAACTCCAAATTGCCAATCATAAGTTAAATTAGCTCCTGTAGAATTATTAGTTATGGAAACTTGCTGATTATTACAAATAAAAGTATCTGATAATTCAAAATTAGCTTGTGGATTATATACATTAATAGTATCATAAGCTGTAGCAGAACAACCAAAACTATCCGTTGCAGTGAGCGTTATAATATAAGTACCTGGTAAAGTATATGTGTAGTTAGGGTTTTGAACGTTGGAGGTATCTGATAGCGTGTATGGATCTCCAAAATCCCAGTGCCAACGAGCGACATAGCTTAATGGTGCTGAAGAAGTATCGGTAAAACTAACAGATTGAGGCAAACATACTGAATTTGAAGAAGGTATAAATCCTATAATTACTCCGTGAACTTGGATATAATCCTGTTTAACAACAGTATCTGCACAGCCTCTATTATCTGTATTTAACATGGTTATTGTATGACTTCCGATATTAAATCCTTGAGATGGAACATTACCTGATTCCCAAATACTATTGTATCCACCTCCTGAAAATTGATAAGTTCCTACATAATTCCATCTTGCTGTACTACCAATAAAAGGTGAAACATTTCTAAAATAAGTATTAAAAGGGCTACAACCTACATTTATTCCACTCACTGTAATAAATTCTGCCATAGGAGGATAAACACTAATTGTATTTGTACTTTGATGCTCACAACCCGTAGTAAAATTATATGTATATTGAGTTACTGTATATGTTCTAATAGTATCATCAGGTGGATATACCCATTGTGGATTTCTTAAACTTGACGTATCGTTTGTTGTAGTTGGATCTCCAAAAGTATAAAAAACAGAATCAGCACCTGTTGAAGCATCTGTAAAATTAAAAGTATTCCAATTACTGCATCCAGCAAATGCTGAAGTAAAGGAAGAAACAGGCTCATTTACCGTAATAGCATCAACAGCAAAGGCAGTATCTGAATGGCAACCGTTATTTATCGCTACCATTGTTAAAGTAAATGTTCCAGATTCTTGATTGTATGTATAACAAGCACTTTCGTCATCTGCCGTCCACACGGGAGGAGAAGGATCTCCAAAATCCCAAAAAATAGTATCAGCTCCTGTTCCCGTATAAGTTAAACATACATCTTGCTCTTCAAAACAAACCGAACTTGGCGTATATGTAAAAGTATTAGTTGGTTGAGTACCCGCACAGATAAAATTAGTTTCCGTAACACTGGCTGTACAACCGCTAGTAGTTGTAACCTGTAATTGCACATCAAAACAAGCTTCCGTATTATAAGTTGGGCTTGGTGTAGCCGATGTAGAAGAACCGATATCGCTACCTGATAATGTCCATGTTTGACTGGCTATTGTTTGACTTGGAGTAACGGTGTAACTCAAATTAGGAGTATGAGGAATACATCCACCTCCATCATCTGCTGTAATATCAATTGTTAAAGGATTAACTTGTACTGCATTACTATATGTATTAGTAACAGGACACTGTCCATTATTTGTACTTGTCATAGTAATATTATAATTCCCAAAAGAATTATAAGTAACATTTATTGGTCCATTTCCTATGTATGTGCTTGGTGTTCCTCCTGGGAAACTCCACGTTGTAGAAGTTGCATTTGTTGCCGTACTTGTATAAGTTGTAGTAAAAGGCGTTTGACAGCCGTTTGCACTTGAAACAGTATAACTATTCACAGGTCTTGGCAGTACTGTTATAAAATTAGGTATAGTAATACTTCCCGTACAACCACCACTATAAGCTACATCTAAAGTTACATCCCACGTGCCAGCAGTATTAAACGTTACAGAAGGATTTTGGTTATTGGAAGTCCCATGTCCTTCAAAAGTCCATGTCCAAGATGTGGGACTACCAGAAGACAAATCGGAAAAACTAACACTTTGACCCACACAAACTGTAGAATCTGAACTTGAAAAATTGGCATTTTGATTTCCTATTACTACAGAAGCTATTTCTGTTATAGTATCACTACACCCATTAGGATTAGTTACTATCAATTGAACATCATAACTACCTGCTGTATTAAAAGTATGTGTTAAATTTTGTGTAGTTGCACCGCTTACTTCTCCCGGGATATTCCATTCATAAGTGCTCCCTGCCACAGTATTTGTAGAAGTATTGGTAAATGTAACGGTTAAAGGTGCATTACAAGCTGATGAATTATTTTGTGTAAAATTAGCGACAGGTGCTGAAGTAACACTAACAACATCACTATAAGTTTGAGATGTAGAACAACCACAAGAATTTTCTACAACTACTACAAAATTTGTGTAAGTTCCAGAGTTTGTAAAAGTATGACAGAAATCTTCAACATTATTATATACCGTTCCATCTCTAACATCTACAAATGAAGATGCCACCGTACCACAACCTGCTGTGAAAGTTCCATCAAAACAAACTTCTAATGGCGGACAACCTGAATGATTTCCTATGTTCATATTTATAGTAGGACGTTCAAAAACTTCAATATAATTAGTTTGCGTTTCAGTATCACAATTAGGTCCATTGCATACAGTAAGTGTTACGCTATAAAAACCCGGAATAGATAACGTTGTTGTAAAAGGATTTGAACTTGAAGTTTGCGTTGTAAATCCGGCAGGACCAGTCAACGTCCAAGCATAAGAACTAAAAGGACCACCTGTGCTGGTACTTGTTAATGACAGTAGCATGGGATTTGGGCAACCCGAAGTTTGGTTTGCCGTAAAAGATGCCGTTTGAGCATTTACACCAACAAAAAATAAAAAGCAAGCTAATAGAAAAAGTAATCGTTTCAACATAAATCAAATATTCAAAGTATCAAATATACACTACCTAAGTATTTTTACGTAACTAATTTAACTAAAGTTCTGTTATTTAACTAAAAAATAAACTTAAATTCTAATTTTGCACGCATGTTTGGTATATGTAATGTGGCTCTTTCTCCTCTAAGAAAAGAAAACTCAGATACTTCGGAAATGATATCTCAATTATTGTTTGGCGAAACCTTTGAAATAATTGAAGTTAATAACAATTGGAGTTTTGTGAAATGTACACACGACAACTATCAAGGGTGGATGGACACCAAACAGTATGAAAGAATAGAAAAACTACCTCAAAAATACCAATTAAGTTTTAACAAAGCTCATGCTTGCCAGCTAAATCACAGTCAAACTACCCTTGTTTTAGGAAGCAGGCTACCTAATTTTGACGGGTTAAATTTCAAAATAAATAAAGATAAATATATTTTTAACGGCAATGCTATTGACCCTCCTCAAAACTCTACAAACAACCTAAAAAAAGTATGTCTAAAATACTTAAATGCTCCGTATTTATGGGGCGGTAGAAGCCCTTTTGGCATAGATTGTTCCGGACTTACTCAAATGGTTTATAGCTTTTTTAATATAGAATTGCCCAGAGATGCTTATATGCAAGCAGAATTAGGCGAAGCACTCAATTTTGTATCCGAAGCTAAAGAAGGCGACTTAGCTTTTTTTGGTAAAGAAGAAAAGATAACTCATGTAGGTATTATCCTTGAAAATCAAGAGATAATACACGCCAGCGGAAAAGTTAGAATTGACAAAATTGACCACATAGGAATTTATAATAAAGACGAAAAAAAATACACGCATTTCTTAAAAACTATAAAAAGAATAGTTTGAAAAAAATAGTAGTAATATCAGGTGCAGGCATAAGTGCAGAAAGTGGTATAAAAACTTTTAGAGATAGTAATGGACTGTGGGAAAACCACGATATTATGGAAGTGGCAAGCCCTTACGGCTGGCAAAAAAATAGAGCACTTGTTTTAGACTTTTACAACCAAAGAAGAAAGCAACTATTAGAATGCAAACCCAACAATGCACACTTAAAACTTGCCGAACTACAAGAATATTTTGATGTAAATATCATCACACAAAATGTAGATGACCTGCATGAAAGAGCCGGCTCTAAAAATGTTTTGCACTTGCATGGCGAATTATTAAAAGCGAGAAGTACATTAGATGAAAATTTGATTTATAACTGGCAAAAAGATATTACACTAAACGACAAATGTGAAAAAGGCAGTCAGTTACGTCCACATATAGTTTGGTTTGGCGAATCTGTTCCCATGCTACCCAAAGCGGCTAATATTGTTGCTGAAGCCGATATTTTATTAGTTATAGGCACTTCTTTGGTGGTTTATCCTGCTGCCAGTTTGGTAGATTACACCAAAAACAACTGCAAAAATTACATAATTGACACCAAAATCCCCAAGAACATCAGCTCTTCTTTCACTAAAATTGAAGCGAAGGCAAGCTTAGGAATTGAAAATTTTATAAAATTTATAAATGAGTAAAAAGAACCCTTGGATAACAAAATCTAATAAAGAAATTTACAACAATCCTTGGATAAAAGTTGTTGAAAATCAAGTTATTAACCCTTCGGGGAATAAGGGGATTTATGGAGTAGTTCATTTTAAAAACATAGCAGTTGGCATTGTGCCAATAGATGAAGATGGATTTACCTATTTAGTAGGTCAATATCGGTACACCCACAACACTTACGAGTGGGAAATTCCTATGGGTGGAGGACTTAAAAACACTTCGCCATTAACATCTGCAAAAAGAGAACTCTTAGAGGAAACAGGACTTAAAGCAAAAAAATGGAAAATAATTTTAGAATCACAAGTTTCTAATTCTGTTACTGACGAAATTTCTATAACCTATTTGGCTACGGGATTAACTCAACACACGCCTATTCCTGAAGAAACCGAAGAACTTGCCATAAAAAAACTCCACATAAATGAGGCTATTGAAATGGCTTTAACTGGCAAAATAAAAGATTTAATTTCAATAGCCAGCTTACTAAAAATTGATTATTTACTGAAAAATAATTTAATTTTGTAAGCTTAAACTTTCAATTATGATTGCAGAAATTTTTGCTCCCGAAATGTTAGTGGCATTAATAACACTAATATTTTTAGAAATAGTATTGGGTGTAGATAACATTATTTTCATCTCTATTGTTACCAATAAACTACCTAAAGAAAAGCAAGGTCGTGCACGCTTTATTGGTTTATCGCTGGCTTTAGTTTTTAGAATTATGCTTTTATTAGCCATTACTTGGATTATTCAGCTAACCAATCCTTTATTTACAATACCTGCCTTTATGTTTATAGAAGAGCCTGTAGCCATAAGTGTCAGAGATTTAATTTTAATAGCCGGAGGTTTATTTTTATTGGCTAAAAGTGTTAGCGAAATACACCATAAAGTTGACCACGATGAAGAAGAACATAAAACAAGTGGCAAGCCTGTAGGTATGGCAAGCATTTTAGTACAAATAGTATTGTTAGATATGGTTTTTTCTTTTGATTCTATATTAACAGCCATAGGACTTGTGGAGGTTAAAAGCGATAATGTTCATTTTTTAGCTCCCGGAGTTTTGGTTATGATAATAGCCGTAATAGTATCTATTATAGTTATGATGATTTTTGCAGGAAAAATAAGCGATTTTATTAACAGACAGCCTACTTTACAAATATTAGCATTATCATTTTTAATATTAATAGGTGTAATGTTAATTTTAGACGGATTTCACGTGCATGTACCAAAAGGATATATTTATTTTTCAGTAGCTTTTTCTTTAGTAGTGGAAATGATAAATATTCAGTTTAGGAAAAAAGAAAAGCAATAAAAACTTGTGGTGCAAATAATATAGTTGTATATTTGCACTCCACATCGCGGGATGGAGCAGTTGGTAGCTCGTTGGGCTCATAACCCAAAGGTCACAGGTTCGAGTCCTGTTCCCGCTACTAAGAAAAAGCCGTCATTTTTGGCGGCTTTTATATTTTTGCACCATGAACAACAACCACAAAGCCGGATTCGTAAATATTATAGGACTGCCAAACGTAGGTAAATCAACATTGCTAAACGCTATTCTTGGGCAAAAGCTTGCCATTACCTCTGCTAAGGCACAAACTACGCGCTTTAGAACTTTAGGCATATTAAATGACGAAAATTATCAAATCATTTTTTCCGATACACCTGGCTACATTGACAACCCTGCCTACAAAATGCAGGAAGAAATGAACACGTATGTAAAATCTACTTTTGAAGATGCCGATGTATTTTTATTTCTTACGGAGTTGGGTGCTTCTATAGAAAAACAAAAAGACTTGTTTAATCCGCTGAAAGAAACACAAACGCCCGTTATAATAGTTATAAACAAAATAGATAAAGCTAAAACAGAAAACGCACTTGAAGATTATGGCAAACTATGGAAAGAAAGCCTACCTAATGCAGAAATAATTTTTGTTTCGGCATTAGATAAAATAAATTTATACGAGCTCAAAAATAGTATTATTAACTATCTGCCGGAAGGTCCGGCTTTTTATAACAAAGAAGATTTATCGGATAAAAATGTACGCTTTTTTGTAACCGAAATAATACGCGAAAAACTATTGGAACTATACAAGCAAGAAATTCCTTACTCTTGCCATGTAGAAGTAGAAGCCTACCAAGAAGAAGAAAAACTGGACAGAATTAGAGCTATTATTTACACCGAAAGAGAAACACAAAAATCTATAATAATAGGCAAAGGTGGCAAAGCTATAAAGCAACTTGGCACAGATGCCCGTAAAGACATAGAAACTTTTATTGACAAGAAAGTTTATTTAGAGCTTTTTGTAAAAGTAAAACCCGACTGGCGAAATGATGATAAAATGTTAAAGCATTTTGGGTATAAAGAGTAAACTATAACTTTTACTCCACTGTTACACTTTTGGCAAGGTTTCTTGGTTGGTCAACATTACAACCACGCATTAATGCTACATGGTAGCTTAATAACTGCAAAGGAATACTACTTACCAATGGTGATAATTCTTCCGGGCAATCGGGAATTTCTATCCATCTGTCTGCCATGGCTTTTACTTCTGTATCGCCTTTAGTTACTACCGCAAAAACACGCCCTTTTCTTGCTTTTACTTCTTGTATATTGCTTACCATTTTATCGTACTGCGAGTTTTTAGTAGCTAATACCACTACAGGCAAGTTTTCATCTATTAAAGCTATAGGGCCATGTTTCATCTCTGCCGCAGGATAACCTTCTGCATGTATATACGAAATCTCTTTTAATTTTAAAGCTCCTTCTAATGCCACAGGGAAATTATATCCTCTACCCAAATACAATGAACTTTCTGAAGCTACAATAGCTTTTGCCATTTTTTTCACTTCATCGTTGCTTTTTAAAGCTTCTTCTACTTTTGCAGGTATAGCTTCAAGCTCTACTAAATATCTTGTTAGCTTAGCTTGATTTATAGTTCCTTTATTATACGCCAACCAAAGTGCCATTTGTATAAGCACGGTTACTTGTGCAGTAAATGCTTTTGTAGATGCCACTCCTATTTCCGGGCCTGCATGGGTGTATGCTCCTGCATGTGTAGCTCTTGGTATAGATGCTCCCACTACATTACAAACACCAAAAACTGTAGCTCCTTTTTGCTTCGCAATTTCTATAGCGGCTAAAGTGTCTGCCGTTTCGCCACTTTGAGAAATAGCTATAACTACATCTCCTCTGTTTATTACGGGATTTCTATATCTAAATTCTGAAGCATATTCTACTTCTACAGGTATTCTTGCAAAATCTTCAAAAAGATATTCAGCCACTAAAGCTGCATGCCACGATGTGCCACATGCCGTAATAATAATTCTTTCGGCATTCATTAATACATTTTTGTATTCGTGCATGCCACCCATATAAATATCGCCTTTTTTGCTGTCTATTCTTCCACGCATACTATCGTAAATAGATCTTGGCTGCTCATATATCTCTTTAAGCATAAAATGCTCATAACCACCTTTTTCAAGTAGTTCAAGTTTCATTTCCAGCTCTTGCACATAAGGTGTTTTCTCTTGATTGGCTATGGTTTTTATACTTAAACCTTTATCTAAATCTAACAATGCTATTTCTTCATCATCAAGATATACTACATTTTTAGTATATTCTATAATTGGCGTAGCATCTGAAGCTATATAAAAATCATTTTCGCCCAGCCCTACTACTAAGGGACTTCCTTTTCTTGCTCCTATTAATTGATTAGGATTCTCTTTAGATAAAACAACTATAGCATAAGCTCCCGTTACTTCGTTTAAGGCAATTCTTACCGCCTCTAACAAATCTACATTATTATTCTTTTTTACATCTTCTATTAAATGTATAAGTACTTCTGTATCTGTATCTGAAATAAACTTATGCCCTCTTTTTATTAACTCTTCTTTTAAAGGTGCATAGTTTTCAATAATTCCATTGTGAATGATGGCTAAATCATGATCGGTAGAAAAATGAGGATGAGCATTTCTTTGATTTGGCTCGCCATGTGTTGCCCACCTTGTGTGCCCTATTCCTACGCTTCCACTGGTATCTTTATCGGCAGCATAATCTTTAAGTTCCTGTACTTTACCTGCTTTTTTATAAATATGAATATCCTTGTTAAGCAAAGCTACTCCCGCACTATCGTACCCTCTGTATTCTAATCTTTCAAGCCCTTTAATTAATATAGGATACGCTTCTTTATTTCCTATATAAGCTACTATACCACACATAAGCGTTTATTTTACTTTGTATATAAAATTTCTAATTTAATAGGGAAGTTAGGGTGATTCCCTCCACCTAATTTTATGCGTTCTCCTGTATTGTAATTTACTGATTGCAAAACAAAATACTGCAATTCTGTTTCTCCGTTTACCACTCTTTGTATAAAACGCGGAATGTTGTATGAATAAGTGTTTGTTACCACTCCGTTTACTTCTTTAAGCACAGCCGTCCCACCGTACTGCGTTGGTGTATTTACACTATAATCTGAAAGTAAATATTCTGTTGAATCATTATCTTTTTCGCCATAAAGCAATAAATATACAGGTTCATCATAATCTGTATTAGCATTAGAACCATAATCTGTTTGAGCAAAGGTCAATTTTGCTTGATTAATAACTTTGCCTTGCAAAAAGCTTAAATCGGGAATTAATATTCTTGCTTTAGAAACAAATAATCCTGCTACGTATAGTTCCTCATCATTATTAGTAGCATCATCAAAAGCTACTTGCACCTCACTTCCTGCTAAATCTTTTTCGTAATGATTAACTCTTAAAGATGTTGTAGTTATAGCAAATCTATACAATGAATCATTAGGGCTATCACTGGTGAAATATAATTTTAGTCCGCTATTAGCATTTGTAGGGTCTAATTTTAAATGCCCGTCTCCTCCCGTAATATTATCTGGTGTAATATAAATTCCTTTTAAATAGCTTAACAAATTAGTATTTGACTCCATTGTAGAAGTGCCAAACTGGCTAAATAAATCATTTGCGAATGCTGAATTTATAGGAATACGAAGTGTAGCATTATTTTCATTATAAATATAATTTACCGTGCCTATTATTGTATTATCATAAGCTATATTGGTTTCTGAAGTGTAGGTATTGTTATTATCTAAGGCTTCTGTCATCTCATGCACATTAAAAGTAACTGCTTGTTGCATAGGTCCAAATTTTCCTTTTAGTGCAATTTCTAAAACGGCAGAATCTAAAACAGCATTTGCTCCAAGCTCGTAAGACGACTGTGTAAGCAACAACTGTGCATAATAGGAGGCTTCTCTTTTACCAAAAGTAGCATCATTAACCACACCCAGTGGCACATTTGATTGATTTAGTGCATTATCTACTTCGTGAGGTAAAGAATATCCTTCAAGAACCAAAGTATCTATTTTAGCCAAATTATCTGAATCCGGGTCGCCTTGTATATTTGGGTCTTTATCGCAAAAAGTAAGTGCTACTAATGGCAACAATAATAAAATAAGCCTATTCAACTTCATCTTCGTTAAGCGTTTGAGCTTTTATAAATTTTGCATAATCTATTAATAAATCGGTATTGTTGTTAAATGGCAATTTAGGCATCTCAAGGCTATTAAATTTATCTTCTACTGCTTTTTCTACCATATCGCTACCTATTGTTGCTCCGTCTGCATAATGCAAAGCTCCTACATTCAAATCAGTTTCAGAACCTTTGCCATAAACATCAAACATTTTATCGTCTTCTATTTCTATATTTTCTTTTAAAAAACTCTTAAAATCAGGTTTTATTGCTCCTTCAAAACTTTCATCTTGAAATGCAGTATAAACTACTTTACTTTTATCAAAAATAGGGTCTGTTTTATATTTAGTTTTTAGCAATAAAGGCACCATACTGGTAAGCCACCCGCTACAATAAACTACATCTGGAGCCCAACCAAATTTACGCACTATTTCTATAGCTCCAATATTAAAAAACATCATTCTTTCTGCATTGTCGTCAAAATTTTCGCCATTTTTATCTTGGTACATTTGCTTGCGATGAAAAAAATCATCATTATCTAAAAAATATACTTGCAAACGTGCTCCCGGTAGCGAAGCTACTTTAATAATTAAAGGATAATCCTCATCATTTACCACCACATTAATACCGCTTAAGCGTACTACTTCGTGTAGTCGGTGTCTTCTTTCGTTAATAACGCCAAAGCGTGGCATTAAAACTCTTATCTCTAATTTTTGTCCTTGTAATTTTGTAGGTAAACCTGATACTATTGTTGAAATGTCAGTTAAATCTAAGTAAGGCTTCATCTCTTGAGTGATGATTAATACTCTTTTTCTACTACTCATATAATACTTGTGAAATTTATTTTGAAAATTAAAGGTGCAAAGATACAAAATAATGTGCGAATATTATTTTTTGCTAAAATAGAATAGGTATATTTAATACTTATTAAGATTTTTATTGCTTACATGACTACTGTTTTAAATTCTTATTTCAAATCTTTATCTCAACTCTTTTTCCCTAAAATTTGTGTGGCTTGTGGCGAAAGTTTAATACAACAAGAAGAAACTCTTTGTTTAGTTTGTGAGCACCAACTTCCTCTCACTAATTTTTCTGCTA
This sequence comes from Chitinophagales bacterium, assembly GCA_020635995.1. Lineage (NCBI taxonomy): Bacteria > Pseudomonadati > Bacteroidota > Chitinophagia > Chitinophagales > Chitinophagales bacterium. The sequence continues at coordinate 96,664 of JACJYS010000002.1, forward strand.
TTGAAGATAATCCTTTGCAAAAAAAGTTTTGGGGAAGAATAGAATTGCAGCGTGCCGACAGTCTTTTATTTTTTGAAAAAGATTCTACTACTCAGCATTTACTACACCAATTAAAGTATCAAAACCGCCAAGATGTAGGAACTAAACTTGCTAATATTCTTACCGAAAAATATAAGACAAACAATATAAATATTCCTTTTGAGGGCATTGTGAGTGTTCCTTTACACAAGAAGAAACTGAAAAGGCGTGGCTATAACCAATGCGATACTTTTGCTAAAACAATTGCTGAAAGTTGGCATATTCCCTACTTTAAAAATGCTTTAAAACGAAATATAGACACTAAAAGTCAAACAGGGAAAAACAGAGCCGACAGATGGGAAAATGTGGCAGAAATATTTGAAGTAGTAGAACCTAAACTTATTAAAAATAAACATTTGCTTTTAATAGACGATGTGTTAACTACCGGAGCAACTTTAGAAGCCTGCGGCATGAAAATTTTAGAAATACCCAACACCAAACTTAGCGTGCTTACCATGGCGTGTAAGCTATAAAAAGAGGTTTTTTGCCTATTAATTGTAAAATTTTATCTTTGTAAACTACAAAAATGAAAATATATTGTACATTATATTTGTGGTTGCCATTCAAGGTAATAACACCTTGAACGGCATGAGCATTTAAAGAACATAACTCAAAGCTATTCCACCCTGTTTCATCGTCTTCCTCGCTAAACTCTCCTTGGTAGCCGTAGCGGTATTTTTCCCCACCACTACCTAAATACTGCCTGCCCGACATTGCCCAACCAAATGGGTGGTAGTTTTTTGCACCTAATTTTGTATAATATGTAGCTTGATTTTGCACTTAGTTTAACCAAAAATATTAACCAAATGTAAGAAATTAATTTAATAATTTATGCAAAGTGGTACGGTGAAAACCACCGACCACAAGGAAAATTTAGTTCTTGCACTCAATTTTCCTGCTATGCTTTGAAACCCTCATATTTTCTATGTTTTCCCAAATTTGGGAATGATTTTTCTATAATAATCATGGAAGTAGCCAGGTTTTTATCAGCTAGAATGCGCTAGCTGAGAATTATGCCGAAAATTAGACCAAATATCAAGTATAAAAAAAACCAATATATGCATTTTTTAATTTTTTATATTCAAAAAGATATTCACTAGATAGGTCTTTATACAATTTACTTTTTAATGCAAAATCTTTTTTAATATCGACTGGATTAAGAATATTTCTTTTCAATTCATAAAAAAAAGTAACTTTACTTCTATTTTTTACTAATAATTCATCTTTTTTGACACTATAGTTTTCAATAAAAGAATCACTTTTTTTGTAAAACAAAGAGTTTAATTCTATTATAATTACCTCTAGTAAAAACAAGTAATCACGATTTATTGAGGCAAATATCATACGAATCATAAAATAAATAAATCCAATTATGTACAAAACTACTATATAAACCATTTCAATCTATTTTATACCTACTAAAGTAGATTGCCATCTAAACCCAGCTGAACCTCCTATTATAAATGCACCTCCCAACTCTTCTTGAAAACCAATATGTATTCTATGAACATCTGCGTTTTGATAAATCTCATATTTGGCTTCAATAAAAGATGCTCCAACCCTGTAATAATTCATTATCTCTCCATTTTCATAATTAATCTTCCCTAAACCACCATCTATTCCGTATTCAATATTAAGTTGTTCAATAGATCTTTTATTAACTGAGTAGTTACTATTTCTAGTAAAATCATAAAAAAAATCTGAAACATGAGGCCCTTGAAAGCCTTTATCACTTAGTTTATAAAAAGTAAAAGTTCCATCAAGAACATAATCAGTAAATGATGAAGTATTAAATCCTACTGGACCCACATCAAAACTATAATTTCCAAGACCCTTAGTTATATTTCCCCGTGGTCGGCATCCTTGCCGATTTCCACTCTTCTTTATTAAACTCATAAACCAAATGTAAGGAATATTTTTTATGTTTTCGTACACAAATTGTCAGAAAGTAGCTTCTGACAGCACGGGAATAATCGTTAATTAAAAATACTATCCCAAAATGTCAACATGCACTTATAAACAACTTATTAAAAATGCTTAATGCACTCTTGCAAACTATTAAAAAAGATAGTAAAGTACCTTACCTTTGCCCAAAATTTAAAATACTATGGCAAGCACCTACGCATTTAGCAAAAGACATATTGGTATTTCAGCAGAAGAAAAAGATTTAATGCTCAAAAAAATAGGTGTTTCGTCTTTAGATGAACTGATAGACCAAACCATTCCTTCCAATATTCGTTCCAAAGGAATAAACTTGCCTAAAGCTCTTACCGAATTTGAATATTTAAACGAAATAAAAACCATTTCTAAAAAAAATAAAGTATTTAAAAGCTATATAGGCATGGGATACTACGGCACTATTACACCTGCCGTAATTAGAAGAAATGTATTTGAAAACCCGGGGTGGTACACACAATACACGCCTTACCAAGCAGAAATAGCACAAGGTCGTTTAGAATCTTTGTTAAATTTTCAAACCGTAATAAGCGATTTAACCGCTTTGCCCATAGCCAATGCTTCTTTATTAGATGATGCTACCGCAGCCGCAGAAACTATGAATATGTTTTTTGGAGCTTTTAATAAAAGAACTATTACTGCTACTAAGTTTTTTGTAGATGAATATACTTTCCCTCAAATAATTGATATTTTACAAACAAGAGCCAATCCCTTAAACATAGAAATAGTTATTGGCAATTTTAAAAATATAGAATTTGATGACACCTATTTTGGAGCTTTAGTTCAATATCCAAATAGCGAAGGAAAAATAGAAGATTATACCTCTTTTACTCAAAAAGCTAAAGAAAAAGGAATTTATGTGGGTGTAGTGGCAGATATTTTAAGTTTAGCCATACTAACACCTCCCGGAGAATGGGGAGCAGACTGTGTTATAGGAAACACTCAGCGTTTTGGTGTGCCTATGGGTTTTGGTGGTCCACATGCGGCATATATGGCTACTACCGAAGATTTTAAACGTATAATTCCGGGTAGAATAATAGGTATTTCTACTGATAGATTAGAGAAACCCGCCTACCGTATGGCTTTGCAAACCAGAGAGCAACATATAAGAAGAGAAAAAGCAACATCTAATATTTGTACCGCACAAGCTTTGCTGGCTAATATGGCGGCCATGTATGCCGTACACCATGGCTACGAAGGCATAAAAGAAGTAGCTTCTAATATTAGTAAACTTAGTGTTAAGCTGGCTGAAAAATTAAGTAATCTCGGTTTTAACATAAAACACCATTCCTTTTTTGACACCATAGTAGTAGAAACTACAGAAGCCGAAAACATTAAACTTTTTGCAGAAAAGCAACATATCAATTTCTTTTACAGAGAAAATGAAGTTCAAATTTCTTTAGACGAAACCACTTCTATAGAAGATGTAAACCATATTGCTATAATTTTTGAAAAATTTGCAAAAGGAAATTCAAATGCTAATACTTCTTTTGGTATTTCCACAACCTTGCAAAGAACGTCAAAATACTTACAACACGAAGTATTTAAAATATACAGAAGCGAAACGGAGTTAATGCGATATATTAAGCATTTAGAGAATAAAGATTTATCGCTTACTCATTCTATGATTCCTTTGGGTTCTTGCACTATGAAATTAAATGCAGCTGCCGAGTTAGAGCCTGTATCGTGGGATGCTTTTGCCAATATACACCCTTTTGCTCCCACTGAACAAACCTTGGGTTACCAACAAATTATAAAAGAGTTAGAATCATTTTTAAGCGAAATAACAGGTTTCCATAGCACTTCAGTTCAGCCAAATAGTGGTGCTCAGGGAGAATTTGCCGGTTTACTGCTTATTCAAGCCTACCACCAAAGCCAAGGCGATAAACACCGAAATATTGTTTTAATTCCAGAATCGGCACATGGCACTAATCCGGCTTCGGCAGTTATGGCGGGATGCCAAGTAGTGGTAGTAAAATGTGATACTTACGGCAATATAGATAAAGAAGATTTGCAGCAAAAAGCAGAAGAACATAAAAACAATTTATCTTCTTTAATGATAACCTACCCTTCTACACATGGAGTTTTTGAGCATCATATAAAAGAGATAATAGAAATAGTACACGCCAATGGAGGTCAAGTGTATATGGACGGTGCCAATATGAATGCCCAAGTGGGTTTTACCAGTCCTGGAGAAATAGGTGCTGATGTATGCCACTTAAATTTACATAAAACTTTTGCCATACCGCATGGTGGCGGTGGCCCGGGAGTAGGACCAATATGCTGTGCAGCACATTTATCGCCATTTTTGCCAAGCAATGCACTTGTGAAAACTGGCGGTAGCAAAGCTACTCATGGTGTTGCGGCAGCACCTTATGGTAGTGCATCTATTTTGCTTATTTCTTATGCTTATATAAAAATGTTAGGAGCAGAAGGTTTAACAGAAGCTACTCAATACGCTATTTTAAATGCCAATTATATTAAAGCCGTTTTAGAGCAATATTTTGAAGTACTTTATACCGGAAAAGAACATGGCAAAGTAGCTCACGAACTTATTTTAGATTTTAGACCATACAAACACAGCTTAAAAATAGAAGTAGAAGATGTAGCAAAACGATTAATGGACTATGGTTTTCATGCTCCTACGGTTTCTTTTCCTGTGGCGGGTACTTTAATGATAGAACCAACCGAAAGTGAAGGGTTAAAAGAGCTAAACCGTTTTTGTGATGCTATGATTTCTATAAAAACAGAAATAGATGCCATAGCTAATGGCGATTTAGATGCAGATGATAATCCATTAAAAAATGCACCGCACACTATGCAAGAAGTTTGTGCTACAGAGTGGACTCATAAATATGATAGAGAAACGGCCGCTTTTCCGTGTGCATACACAAAAAGTAATAAGTTTTGGCCTACTGTTTCAAGGGTTAACAACTCCGTAGGCGATAGAAATTTAATCTGCACTTGCCCTCCTGTAAGCGAATATGCTGTTTAGTTTGCGTTATTAATCAAAATGGGATAAACGAATTCCACAAATCGTCATTGCCGCGAAGGCGGTAATCCCTTGCAATAGAACTGTGCTACGTAATATTGGGATGCCTTTCTTCAAAGGCATGACGTGCTATATAGAAAAAAACCTCCCACAAATCGTCATTACCGCGGAGGCGGTAATCCCTTGCAATAAAACTGTGCTACGTAACATTGGGATGCCTTTCTTCAAAGGCATGACGTGCTATTTCTCTTTTTGTTTGGGATACCTGCATTCGCAGGCATGACGTGAAAGAGGTATCGGTATAACGCACTACGTGGAAGAAAAATATCCAAAAAAACACAAGCAAACAAAAGATTTATGGAATGTCATTTTTTATGACAAAGACATGACAAAATAAGCTTTATTTAGATTGTTTTTAAATAAGAAAAGTGTGACCTTTGTGCAAGAATTTAAAACAGCACTTTTTTATGAGAAAACAATTATTTTTTTGGTTTATTTTATTTATAGGTTTCTATTCGCTTTCTGCACAAGTTGTTGAAGATAGTGTGATAATGGGACCAAATTACACAAATGACGTTTTTTATAGTTTATCATCTGGCAATACTACTGAAGTAGGGGGTGCAGATTGGACAGTAGCTTTTTATAATGAATCTATTTCGGCAGCTATTATGATAAATAGTGGTAGAGGCGTTAAACTTTATAGAGTTTCTGATGATATTTCTACTTTTTCTGACGTATTAGATACTGCAAATTTGTCAAATTGGGATGAACTATATGATGATTATTCAACATGGAGTGAGTTTTCTGCCTTTGAAGATATGTCAACTACATCTTCAAGTAATTATGGCTGGGGCGAATATAATTCTGCCAACCACCAAGTAACAGCTTCTAGAATTTTTGTTATTCAAACCGTAAATGGCGATTTTTACAAAGTAATGGTTGTAAGTAAAATAACCGGAACTTTTACATATAGATATGCTACTTTAGATAATTCAATAGATACAACACTTACCATTACACCCGCAGATTATTTGAATACAAACTATGCATATTTAAACATGGATAATCATACTTTGTTAAACTTAGAGCCCAACAATACTACTTGGGATTTAGTATTTAAAAAATACAATGCCCAATACAGTCCTACGGTTCATTATCCTGTAACAGGCGTACTAAACAATTTTGGTGTAGAAATAGCGAAAGTTGAAAACTTACCCAATAGCGAAGCAAGCTATGACGGATTAGTATTATCACCAGATAGAAATACCATAGGCTGGGATTGGAAATCATTTAATAATACTACCTACACTTATGATTTAACAGACTCACTAACTTACTTTGTAAAAACTATAGACAATAAAATTTATAAACTATATTTTACCGAATTTGCAGGAGGTAGTACAGGAGTAATTAAATTTAATAAAGAAGAAATAGCGCAAGACACTACTAATATTAACGATATAAACAGCATAGTTAACTACACTATTTATCCTAACCCCACAAAAGGGCAAATAGAATTAGTTTTAGACTTAAATGCTAATGAAAATCTACAAATTGCGGTTTCAGATATGTTTGGAAGAACTGTTTATCAATCTAATTCTATTAATGCAAATGCAGGATTAAACGCTTATAGATTAGATTTAAGCAATAACACAGCTGGAGTATATTTAATACAGTTATCAAACGGAAAAAATATTACAACTCAAAAAGTAATATTAAACAAATAAATGAACAAGCCAAGTAGTAGTTTATTTTATACAATAGTTTTCATTTTGGGCATTGTTAATTACAGCAATGCCCAAAACTATATAAATATATACGATGCTGCTACATTAGAGCCATTAGCTTATGCTAATATAAAACTAACAGAACTTTCTACTCATAGCATTAAATATACTACTACCGATGAAAGAGGAAAATTTGAAATACCTTTTACTACAAAAACATTAGTAGAAGCCAGCTATATAGGCTATAATAAAGTTAGAAAAGAAATAATGCCCGGACAAGAAGCTATTATTTACGCTTTTGCCAATGAACAGGAAATAGATGAAGTAGTAGTAACAGGAAGTGCTAAAGAAACCACAATAGATAAAAGCGTTTATAATGTAAATGTTATAACCGCAGAAACCCTAAACAAAAGAGCGGCAAACAACTTAGCAGAAGCACTGCAAAATGAACTAAACATACAAATAAAACAAGATGGCGTTTTGGGTTCTCAAATAGAAATGCAGGGCATGGGTGGCTACAATGTAAAAGTAATGATAGACGGTGTACCCGTAATAGGAAGAATGGACGGTAATATTGATTTAAGCCAAATTAATATGAATAATATTGAAAGAATAGAAGTAGTAGAAGGTCCATTATCTGCTATGTATGGCACTAATGCTATAGCAGGCGTTATAAATTTAATAACTAAACAAAATCAAAAAAACACTGTAGAAGGTGCAGCTAAATTTTATTACGAAAGTAACGGTACTTATAATGTAGATGGCAATGTGGGTTTCAAAAAGAAAAATCACTATATCAGTTTAAATGCAGGCAGGTATTTTTTTGACGGCTGGAATCCAACAAAAGACTACGACAGAGATGTACTTTGGAATCCTAAAGAACAATATTTTGGCGGTATAAACTATACTTATAGAACAAAAAAAGATTGGTTTCATAGATTTAAAACCAATTATTTTCAAGATAAAATACTTAATCGTTATGACCCGGCAGGGCAACTACCCATTGCTTTTGATGATTGGTACAAAACTAAACGCTTTGATTTTACTTATGCCACAAACGGAAAAATAGGCAAAAACTTAACTTTAAATAGTGTAAATGCCTATAACCTTTTTAATAGAATAAAAAATAGATACAGAAAAAATTTAAACACTTTAGAGTCGGAGCTGGTGCAAGACACAGAAGGAGAAGACAACCAAGACACTACCAGCCTAAACCAATGGATGACAAGAACGGCTTTGTATTGGGATAATCCAGAAAAAATAATAAGTGTACAAGGCGGAATAGATATAAATGTAGAAAATGGAAAAGGTGGAAGATTTACTGAAGAAAACGGTTCTTCCATTACTATGGTAGATGCTTCCTTTTTTGTTAGTTTAGATATTCACCCAATAAAAAAAGTGAGTATAGTACCCGCATTGCGATACGGCTACAACAATATGTATGTTAAACTCCCCACTCCATCTTTACAATTTAAGTATGATGTTTCGGAAAATAGTGCTTTCAGATTAAACTATGGCATGGGATATAGAACGCCCGATTTAAAAGAAATGTACTTAGTATTTAATGATGCTAACCACAATATTTTTGGTAATAAAGATTTAAAAGCAGAAAACTCTCATAATTTTTCAACTTCCTATAATTACCAAAACTCTTTTAACAAGCATGGACTTAAAGTTGGAGCTAAATTTTTCTACAACCATAAGTATAACGCCATAGTACTTACTCCAGACGCAAACTTAGTGTATAAGTACGTTAATATTGCCCAAAATACCTCATTAGGCGTACAGCTTGACAACAAATATACTTTTAAAGGCTTAACTGTAGGAGTTGGCTTTTCTTACACCGGCTTAACTAACGATTTATATCCGAAGGATAACAGTTTAAAGAAATATTACTTTTATCCTCAAATGCAAACCAATGTAAGTTATGATTTTAAAAAAATAAACTTAAGTTTAAACTTGTTTAATAAATGGATGGGAAAAAGATACGACTATCAGCTAAATGAAAATGATGAAGCTGTACAAATTCAAACCCAATCTTATGATTTAATGGATTTTACGGTACAAAAAGGTTTTTGGAAAAATAGAATAGGCATTACCGCTGGAATTAAAAACATACTAAATGTTACCAATATTTTAGGTAGCCAAACAAGCGGTGCTCACTCATCGGCTAATAATTCTTCGCAAATAGGAACAGGAAGAACATATTTTGTAGGTTTAAAAATATCAAGTAAAAATTGAAAAAATTAATTTATTCCATATCGCTACTAATAGTTTTATCATCTTGTTTTAAAGAAGAAGATGCCAGAAATATTCAGTTTTCTAACTATGATGTGGTAGAGATAGGAGCACAATATCAAAATCAAATTTATTATAGTTTATCTAATGCTAAAATTGTAACTACTAACGATTATAAAATATGGGACATAGGTTTTTATAGTGGTTCAGATAAAAGCTTTATAAGACTTAACGGTGCGTGCAATTACTACGTAATTAAAACAGGAAGTACCGATTTTGATGCCAATTATGATATAGAAAGCTACCCCGAAAATGAAAGACGCTTTGATGGCATGTGGCATTTAACCGACAATTTAGCCATAGATGAAATAATAGAGCAAGAAGATGATGAAGATACGCTTTATACCGATAAGATAGTTTATTTAATTAGTGCCGGCACCGATGCTAACGGAAATGCTATAAAAGAACCTAAAAAATTTATTTTTGAAGGAATAATTGAAGATAGTTATATCATTAAATATGCAAATTTAGACGGCTCTAACGCTGTAAGAAAAATTATACCCAGAGATAAAAATCTTACCCTAACAGCTTATTCATTTTTAGAGCAAACTATTGTGAATGTAGAACCAGACAAAACAACTTGGGATTTATTGTTTAGCAGAGCTACAGATACCGTTTTTTCTACTACCAACCCAACAACTGTAGATCCTATAGCAGGATATGCCGTTACTGGTACGTATTTAAACCCATACAGCACTGAAGCCTATATAGAAGATGAAATAGGATATGATGATATAAACAGTAGTAATATCAAAAATGGAGAATTTACAGACAGGTTAGACATTATAGGACACGAATGGAAAATATTTACAACTCAATACACCATTGACGAAACTAAAAGTTATGTTATAAAAGACCAAAACGGCTTTATATACAAACTGCGTTTTTTAGGTTTTTATAATGAAGAAACAGGACAAAAAGGCTATCCAAGTTTTCAAGTAGAGTTAGTGGAATAAAAAAAAGGAGCTCTAAGCTCCTTTTTTTATTCATTATGTTTTTCAAATACTACTTCACTATAAAAGTAGAGGTATTAATATTGTTGCCTTTATCTATAAGCTTAATAATATAAACCCCCGATTTGTAATTTTTAGTTTCTATTTTAATATTAGTATTATTATTTACAGAAGTTTGGTAAACCTCCTTACCTAAAACATTATAAACTTTAATGGTTTTAACATTGTGATTATAAGGCAAATCAATATTTACCATATCTACAGCAGGGTTAGGATAAAGTTTAAAGTTTAAGTTTGCAATTTCGTTAATAGCAGTAGCTTCTACTAATGAGTCAACTTTAAAATAATAATCATAATGTTTTTGAGAACCAGAAACCCCATCTAATTCTATAGTAATAGGAATATAGCCAAACCCAGCCGTTCCGTTTGGAAGAAACTGAGGTTTCAAGTAAAGCGTATCGCCAACCTCTGCTATCATTGTATCTCCAGATTTAAAAGAAAGTTGATAACATGCTCCTCCTGCTCTAACATCTTCACACAAATTTACGCCCCACCCTGAGGTGCTTGTAAATCCAGTAGCATCCCAAACAATTTTTACTTGAGATGGACTATTATGATACAAATAAATTTTCTTTTCAATAGCAAATGTATCGCTTGGTGCTGAAGCTATATGAGTAGAGTCATAATTCGCTCCCCCAACAATAAATACTTCTTGTGCATTTATTTCAAAAACAAAAGCAATTATTGGTACAATTAATAAAAATTTAAGTAATTTTTTTTTCATGATTTTAGATTTATACATGCCAAATATAATAGAATTGAGGATAAAATTTAACAATTAGTTAATTTTTTCCTCGTTTGAGTTAATTTTTTTTAAAAAAATGATAAATTTGGCAACACAAAAAATAAAACTGATGAAAAAAATTTACCTAATTCTAATTGTTTTTTTAACAATTTCTTTTGCAAAAACTAATGCTGCTACAGGAACAATAGACCTTTCGGGCAGGATATTAGTTGACATTAATGGCGATACCTTTGATTTGGAACAAATACAAAGTGAAGGATATACCATAATATTTGATTTTTGGGCTACATGGTGTGGTCCATGCCTAGCTTCAACTCCATCATTAGATGAAATATGGCAAGCTCATGGTCCCGGTGGAGATAAAACTTTTATGGTATTTTCAATAGAAATAGACAACTCTACTACTAATGAACAGGCTATAATTAATCAGTATAACATAAACAATCCTGTATTTTTAGGAGAAAATAATCAAACTGTCAGAGCCAGCCATTTTGCTTATGGAGGTTCTATCCCTTATTTTGTCGTAGTTTGTCCTGACGGAGCATGGGAAGATAATGAAGGAGCTGTATTTAGCCCAAATACACTATTAAACAAAGCTGTTTGCTTTGATGATGACGCTAAAGTGAATAGTTCAAAAGAAGGAAGTAATTGTCCAAGTAGTTCTTGGTTGCCTGAATTAACTTTAAAAAATGTTGGAAGAACTACATTAACTGCTGCTTCTGTTGAAATAATGGTAGATGGAGATGTACACGAAATAGTAGATTGGAACGGAACAATGCAGTCTGGAGGACAAGAAGTTTTAACTGGAACAGTACCTGTAGAATATAAAGGAGTTGGAATACAAGATATTAGTTATAATATCATTTCAGTTAACTCTGGTATAGATGGAAATGTTAAAAACGATACTTTAAGAAGAACTAAAAGCTTTAATATTTCAAGTACATTAGACATTAGTTTAGAATTAATTATTGATGACTACCCAGAAGAAATGGGATATGAAGTTACCACTTTAAATAGTGCTATTGTTTCATCTGCTTCTGCCGGCACATACAATAATGCTAACTCAAACCCTGTTATTGATATTACTTTACCTACAGTTGAAGAATGTTACAAAGTAAAATTGACAGACTCTTATGGCGATGGTTCGGGTGGATTTATAGTAAAAGATAGTAGTGGTACCGAGTTAATTATGAATACTGAATCATTTACTACTGAATTAGAAAGTGAGTTATACACTAGCTTTGATACTGACGGAGACGGGTATGTTGATGTAGTTGAAGATTTGAATGGTTCCGATAAAAATGACGAAACAAGTACTCCTTTAACTATAATGAGTATTTTAGATGTAGATAATGTTTCAGCATTTAATGTATATCCTAACCCTGCCAATACATCCTTTAATGTAGCGTTAGAATTAGTAAATGATAAGAATGCTACCATAACAATAACAGATTTATTAGGAAGAGAAATTACACGCAAAGATGTAATAGATGCAACTACTGTATTTAATACTAAAACATTAAATAGTGGAATTTACTTTGTTAACGTTTTATCTGAAGGCAAGGTAATTGCTAATTCTAAATTAATTATTAAATAACCACCTCCTCACAATTTTAAAAAAAAGGCTACCGCACGGTAGCCTTTTTTTATGTCCTATATTTCATACAGCTGTTTATAACAAATACTAAGCTTACTTTTTTATGGTTAATAATATTGTCAATTTAGTAGATTAATTAAAATTATGGCAAAAAAGGTAAAGAATACAAAAAGTACAAGCAAAACAGTCTTTTATAAAAATCCTAAGTTTCAAAAAGTATTGGGACTTGTGCTTATTCTGTTTGCTTTTTTACTTTTTGTTTCATTTCTATCTCACATTTTTACAGCCAATGCCGATGAAGTATTGGTAGAAGAAACCATTATTGACGATTTTGGCAATGAAACAACTATAGTAAACGAAAAAAATGCCTTAGGCAAATTAGGCGTTATTCTATCCAACTTTTTTGTGAAAAATATGTTTGGTATTCCCGCATTTTTCATCACATTTTTATTGACAGTTTATGGTGCTAATTTGTTGTTTAGCGTAAAACAATTTAAATGGAAAAAAATAACCTACCACAGTGTTTTTTTAATGTTCTATTTATCCGCATTATTTGAATTTGTTAGAGCCATTTTATTCCCCAACAGCTTTTTTCACCCCGGTGGATATGTGGGCTACTACTTAGCCGGAGCTAAAGGTTGGCTGGTAAATAATTTAAAATTTATTGGAACAGCAGCCGTTTTGTTGGTGTTTGGCTTATCATATTTAGTCATAACTTTTGATATAAGTTTTGATAAAATTCTCCTACTTTTTAAATCAAAAAAGAAAAAAGGAAATGCTACTTCAAATAATTTAGAGGAAGAAGGCGATGTGCCTATTTCTATGAATGAAAGTATTTTTGAGAAAGATAAAATTGATAGTCAGACTACCAATATTGATGAATTTTTAGATGATGACGATAATTTTGATGATGAAGAAGACGAAGAAGGCTCTGTAGATTTTGTAATTAAAGAAAAAGATGAAGAAGGGTTTGAAAAAGTAAATAAAGAAATTTATGACACCAATAACCAAACTAATGACACCGATGAAGATTTAGAATTAGACATAGAAGAAGCTGTAGAAGAAGAAGCGGTGCTGAGCGATAACGATAATGTAAAAAGCACCAACTACGACCCCACTTTAGATTTAAGCAACTACAATTACCCACCACTTTCTATTTTAGAAAATCATGGTGGCGATAAAGTAAACATAGACAAAGAAGAACTTGAAAACAATAAAGACCAAATTGTAGAAACTTTAAGAAATTATAAAATTGAAATATCTAAAATAAAAGCCACTGTAGGTCCTACAGTTACGCTTTACGAAATTATACCTGCACCGGGCATCAGAATTTCTAAAATTAAAAACTTAGAAGATGATATAGCTTTAAGTTTAGCCGCTTTAGGTATTAGAATTATAGCTCCCATACCCGGCAAAGGAACTATAGGTATAGAAGTGCCAAATGCCAATAAAGAGGTGGTTTCTATAAAATCAATTTTATCGTCAGAAAAGTTTAAAAACACTAAGTTTGATTTACCTATTGCCTTAGGAAAAAATATAGCCAACGAAATTTTTATTACCGACCTTACCAAAATGCCCCACTTACTTATGGCGGGTGCCACGGGGCAAGGTAAATCTGTAGGTATAAATGCTATTTTGGTTTCATTACTGTATAAAAAACATCCTTCGCAACTAAAATTTGTGCTGGTTGACCCTAAAAAAGTGGAGCTATCCATATACAATGCCATTGAAAAACACTTTTTAGCCATACTTCCGGGCGAAGAAGAAGCCATTATTACTGATGTGCAAAAAGTGGTGGCTACGCTTAATGCTTTGTGTATAGAAATGGACGACCGCTACAACTTACTAAAGGATGCCAAAGCAAGAAACCTAAAAGAGTATAACGAAAAATTTATAAAGCGAAAGCTTAATCCTAATAACGGACACAAATTTTTGCCATACATTGTATTAGTTATAGATGAATTTGCCGATTTAATAATGACCGCAGGCAAAGAAGTTGAAACGCCTATTGCTCGTTTGGCTCAGTTGGCACGTGCCATAGGTATTCATTTAATTTTAGCTACACAAAGACCATCTGTAAACATTATAACGGGAGTTATTAAAGCCAATTTCCCTGCCCGAATTTCGTTTAAAGTTTCTTCTAAAATAGACTCAAGAACTATTTTAGATACGGGAGGAGCAGACCAGTTAATAGGTCGTGGAGATATGTTGTTTTCGCAGGGGAGCGAATTGGTGCGTTTGCAATGTGCTTTTATAGATACTCCGGAAGTAGAGGAATTAGTAAACTTTATAAGCAGTCAGCAGGGCTACCCAAGAGTTTTTGAGCTACCAGAATATATAGACCCCAACGCTAACGATGGCGGAGGCGGAAATTACTCTGATGATGAAAGAGATGAACTATTTGAAGAAGCAGCTCGTTTAATAGTTGATAATCAAGTGGGTAGCACTTCTATGATTCAAAGAAAATTAAAACTGGGATATAACCGAGCAGGACGAATTATGGATCAATTAGAAGATGCCGGAATTGTAGGGCCAAATTTAGGAAGTAAACCAAGAGATGTTTATTGTAAAACTCAAACAGAATTGGAACAATATTTGAGTTAGCTAATATCAAAGTTAGAATTGGGTTTTATTAATTGCGTTTTATGAAAAAATTGTTTAGTATTTTATTTCTTGTTTTGGGGCTTAGCACAATGGCTCAAGATAGTAATGTTGTAGATCCTGAAGCGGATAAAATTTTAAGTGAATTATCGGCTAAATACAAAAATTATAAGTCTGCCGAAATGAATGTGGCTTTAACCATAGATTTACCGGATGTTGACGATAATCAAGTAATGGATGTAAAAGTTTGGATAAAAGGCGATAAATTTAAAATAGAGCTTAAAGATCAAGTTTTTATTTCTGACAATAAGACACTTTGGAACTACATGAAAGAGTACAATGAAGTGCAAATAAATAATTATGAAGAAAGTGATGCTATTTTTTCTCCCTCTGTAATATTTAATCTTTATAAAGCAGATTATATATATAGAATGAAAGAAAACTATAAAAACAGTGCCGGTGCTTTAATAAAAGTAATAGAATTAGCTCCTATTAATAAAGACCAAAATTTCTTTAAAATAGATTTAGCCGTAGATAGCAAAAACAGTATAGTAGAAGCCAAAATATACGAACGTTCCGGCACACGATATATCTATAAAATAAACGGCATAAAACCTAACGTAGAACTTTCTGATAGCTTTTTTACTTTTGACCCCTCTAAGTATAAGGATATAGAAGTGATAGATGCAAGGTTTTAAAATTTAACGTCTTTCCATTTTCCTTTGCTGTAATATATTACTGCTTCATCAGTTTTTAAAGGATTTTTAAAATATACATCAAAAGCCAAACCGTCATTAGAAACTTCGGTATAATAATCTTGACTACTAAATGACGTAGCTCCATTGTGATGTTTCCAAAACCAAGTACCCCAATCGCCTATTTCAATATGCAAGTGTGTAGGGCTAAGTACATTTAATTTTATAGAATCTTCTATTTTGTTTACATTCATTTCATAAATCAATTCCGTTTTTTCTCTTACATCAATTCCTTTTTCAAGAAACAAAGACAAAGTATATTCAGAAAAATTGTCTTCCATAGAAGTAAACATACGCACGCCATTTACATTTTCCGGCTGAACTAAAATGTAAATTTTTGATTTATCTTGCCATCTAAAATCATTCATTAAATTATGGGTAATTTCTCCGGAAAGCTCATAATCTTTAATATTTATTGTACAAATTAACACTGTTGCCACAGCAAAAATAGCTATACAAATACGAGCAATAGTTATAGGAAAAACCTTATAAATTATTAATACTAAAAAGCCATAAATAAAAATAGAAGCTAAATAGCCATATCTGTCATTGCCTCCCTGTCCCATTAGTATAAAATAGAGATTTAAAACAGGCAATAATAATATTACACTTAAACCGGAAACTAAAACTAAGTTTTTGACAAAAGATTTTTTTATTAAATCTTTCCAAATAATAAACAAAGTTATTGCCACAAAAAAACCAATGAATACGTAATAATAACTATAAACAAAATTGTAAGCTTTAGTTTTATAAGTAAAATTCCAAGAGTCAAAAAAAGTTATATATCCACTTACAAAACCAAATAAATTGGCAATAATTTGTGCTAAATCAAAATGGGTATGAACATCTGCTCCATAATGCCCAATAAATGAACCTATAACTGCTTTATGTAAAAACAAAAAAGCTATTAAAACAACAAAATATACAATGGGCGTTTTAAAAGTGTTAAACTTAAGTTTAAAATTATTTTGAATTAGATAAATAAAAACAATAGATATAGGAACAACATAAGCTATTTCTAAACTAAACAAAGCTAAAACAAAGAATAGTATAGAAAAAATTAGGCTTTTATTGCTTTTGACAGCTTCATATTTTAAATAAAACCTTAAACAAGAAAAAATAAACAAACCACTAAGTAAATAATGAATAGTAACTTTAGAGACCACTACATCTGTAGCAAGTGGACTTATTAAAAACAATAAAGAAGCAAAAAAAGCAATTTCCTTTTTGCCGTTTTTTGAATTATTTAATAGGCTTTTTATCAGTAAATATCCTTGCACCGCAACTAAAGCATGAAGTACAGCAAACAAAGCATACCAAAGTTTTCCATTAAACCCAAAAAGTTTATACAGCGTATAAAAAGTAACTTGCTCCACCTGATGAAGACCGGGATAACCAAAACATTTTAAAGCATCTATAACACTTCCTTGCTCGTATTTTAAAGCCCAGCCGTTAAAATCAAATACCAAGCCGGCATTGTAGGTATTTTTATATAGAAATAAAGTTATTAAAGCATAAACAAAGAACAATACCATAGCTGTATTATTTGAAATAGTCTTTTTTATGCTATCCATTTCATTATAAATTTACAATGGAATATTTCCGTGTTTTTTTCGTGGCAGGTTATCTACCTTGTTTTCAAGCATTTTAAAACCCTTAATTAATTTTTTTCGGGTAGAACTTGGTACTATTACTTCATCTACAAAACCTCTGGCAGCGGCAAGGTAAGGATTAGCAAATTTTTCGGTATATTCATCCGTTTTTTCTTGCAGTTTAGCTTCTTTATCATCTGCTTCAGCTATTTCTTTTCTAAAAATAATTTCCGAAGCTCCTTTAGCTCCCATTACAGCTATTTCGGCACTTGGCCAAGCAAAATTCAAATCGGCACCTATGTGTTTACTATTCATTACGTCATAAGCTCCGCCATAAGCTTTTCGGGTTATTACCGTAACTTTTGGAACAGTAGCCTCAGCAAAAGCGTACAGCAATTTTGCCCCGTTAGTAATTATGCCATGCCACTCTTGGTCGGTGCCGGGCAAAAAACCGGGAACATCAACTAAAGTTAAAATAGGTATGTTAAAGCTATCGCAAAAACGGACAAAACGAGCTCCTTTTTTGCTGGATTCTATATCTAAAACTCCTGCTAAAACCGCTGGCTGATTAGCCACTATGCCCACACTTCTTCCTCCCAGCAAAGCAAAACCGACTACTATATTTTCAGCATAATTTTGATGTACTTCTAAAAAAGAATTTTCATCTGCTATTTCCTTTATTACCTCACGCATATCGTAAGGTTGCTGAGCACTTTCGGGAATAATACTGTTCAATTTTTCTCGCACTTCATTTCCTGTATTTTCATAAGGATAAACCGGTGCATTATCCTCACAATTTTGAGGAATATATTTAAGCAAGTTTTTTATGTTTTCAATACATTCTATTTCATTTGCACAAGAAAAATGAGTAACACCACTTTTGCTACTATGAGCACTTGCTCCGCCTAATTCTTCGCTGGTTACTTCTTCGTGAGTTACGGTTTTAACCACATTTGGCCCGGTAACAAACATATAAGAGGTATTTTCTACCATCATAATAAAATCTGTAATAGCAGGCGAATAAACTGCACCACCGGCACAAGGACCCATTATAGCAGAAATTTGTGGTATAACACCGCTGGCAATAGTATTTCTATAAAAAATATCGGCATATCCGCCTAAAGAAACTACGCCTTCTTGTATTCTGGCTCCACCGCTGTCGTTCAATCCTATAACAGGAGCTCCATTTTGCATGGCTAAATCTAAAATTTTACATATTTTTTCGGCTTGAGTTTCGCTAAGCGAACCGCCAAAAACTGTAAAATCTTGAGAGAAAACATAAACTAATCTGCCATGTATAGTGCCGTAGCCGGTAACCACTCCATCGCCATAATATTTTTGTTTGTCTAAGCCAAAATCTGTAGAACGGTGGGTTACTAACATTCCTATTTCTTCAAAACTACCTTCATCTAATAAAAAATGTAAGCGTTCTCTTGCCGTAAGTTTTCCTTTATCGTGTTGACTTTTAATTCTTTTTTCGCCACCACCAAGCTTTGCTTTTTCTTGTTTAGACTGTAGCAGTTTTAATTTGTCTTGCATGAAAATAAGTTTAGTTTACAAAAGTAAGAAATTAACTGTATAAAATATTGTTGAAAACTTAAAGCGTTCTATTTATAAAAATGGTACGAGAATTGCTACATTTGGTAATGTTATTATTTTTATTAAACATAAATTAAACTAAAATGAGCAAAAGAGACGAAAAAGTAGCTAAATATGCTGAGCAATTAAAAGGTGCTGGCGTAAAAGTTGACATGGATTTATTAACTAAAGTAACTGTAGGCTTAGGTCCTTCTATTTACAAAGCTGATGCTGAAACAGTATCTGGTACTGACGAAAGCGAATTAGAAACTGTAAAGAAAAATTACTTAATGAAAAAATTAGGTTTAGCAGACAGCCCAAAATTAGATGCAGGCATAGCTAAAGCTGTTGAAACTTTAGGAAAATCTAACAGAAATAAATACAGAGCTTGTGTATATTACTTGCTTTGCAAAGAGTTTAAAAAAGAAAGCGTTTACGCTTAATTTTTTATAACCGTACAAAAAAAGAGACTGTCCGAAAAATTTTGGACAGTCTTTTTTTTTGCATAAAGTCCAATTTATTATACCGATTAGGAATATATAATAGTCCAATATCGGTTACGCCTTGCCTTTTTCATTTTATTCAATACCTGTTCGTATAAATATTAATAGAACTCAGGTTTATACACAATAAAAATTAAAATATGGTATTCTCTAATTTGGTTGAATGGATACGTTTATTTTACATTTATAAAAAATACCGAGATTATCGCAAAATCTCTATATTTTAAACATTGTGTTTTCGCAATTGCTTTTCAAACTGTTTTGATTTTATATAATTGTGCTTCTTCTTATTAACTTGTACACTTTCTAAAAAACCTAATTGTACAAGTGTTTTTAAATCTGACCGAGCAGTAAAGTTAGATATCTTAAATCTGTTTTCTATAAATTTAGAATCTAATATTCGGTCTCCATCATCGTACAACAGTTTTAATATCTGAGCCATACGTTCGTTTATATTAGGTATTTTTAAAAACCGAGCCGATTGAAAAACTTCTTTTTGCTTTAAGTTTATATAAGACTTCAAAGACTCAAATGCTTTTTGCATAGTTTTAAGCTGGTAGCTAATAAAATACCCCATGTCATTATTGTCCAACTCGGTATATATAAAAGCATTTTCATATTGTTTTTTAGAGTCTTTTATAATTCTTGAAATAGATAAAAACTCGGTTAGCCAATAGCCTTTTTTTAACATATACCAATAAAACAAAGCTCTAGCCGTTCTACCGTTTCCATCTACAAAAGGATGAATCCATCCTATTAAAAAATGTATAATACTTGCTTTTACAATAGGGTGTATAAACGTGGCATTTTCTTTATTAAAAAAAGCACATAGGTCTTTAATTAACTTTTTCAATTCGGCATAGTCTGGTGGTGTGTGAGCCATTTCCCCTGTTACCGAATTAACTACATGTATTTCATTGCTTTCTCTAAACTTGCCTTCTTCATTTTTGTTGTCAAGAGTACTGTTTGTTATTAGTTTGTGTATGTTTAACAAAAGTTCTTCGCTTAAATCTTTATCTTTTATTTGAACAATTTTTCTCATTGTTATATAATTGTTCATTATCATTTGCTCCGATTTATTGATTGGCTTTCTCTCTTTTTGGAGCATTTCTTTTGCTTTTTTTCGGGTGGTTACAGCTCCTTCTATTTGGCTGCTGCTTATAGATTCCTCAATAAGCGAACTAATAATAAATTTGTTTTTATCTGTTTCTGCTATACCTATATTACTAGTAAGAGAGCCTCCTATATTCAAGTCAAAATGATGCAGTGTTTGCTGCATAAAATCTGTAACAATATAAGAAAATTGATATTTGCCAAAGGTTAAAATATTGCTTTTTAGCCGTCTATGCAATTTTACGGCAAACCATAAATCGGTGGCACTAAGTTTTGATTTTTGATACTTTACTTTGTCCCAATACAAATAGTTGTCTTGTATTTTCTTTAAAACACCTGCCATATCAATGTCAACCATGTTTTGAATGGTAATATCTGTGGTAAGTTCCTTGCTTTGAGGGGGTTTTTCTATCACGTTGCTTAAAGGATTTGCAAACAAATATAAAGCAAAATACCGAGATTATCGTAAAATCTCGGTATTTTTATAAAATTACTTTACATACTTTTGATAAGTTTGGGTGGTCATTTTTCATAAATTTATACCGATTAGGAATATATAATAGTCCAATCTCGGCTACGTCTTATTGTACTAAATATATTGCTCTATCGGCATTTACCATTGTAAAACACAAAATAGATTAGACTATTTTGTGTTGACAATTGGTATTATTTGTATAAAACTTATACACCTAATACCGTTTAGGTTGCCATTATTTATCAATTATACGGTAAACATATGAATTAATCTCCGCAAAATTGCGATGTTTATGGTAGCTAATCTCCGCATAAATTATTTGTATTGGTACTTAGTCAATCTTTTATCTCCTGTTTTATTTAATATGCCTTGCTCTACTCCCCATTTTAAATCTCGGCTTGCTGTGGCTTGGCTAATCTCCTTAAAGTTCTGTAAATAGTCTTTTCGGCTAAATTCATTGTTCTTTACTATCTCTTTATAAAGCTCTATTCTGTTTTCAGTTGTTAAGGTTCTATTTTGCGTTTTAAGGAGGTTATGTAATGATTGTAGTATTATGTTTAGCATAAACTCAATGAATGGCGTAGAACTTCCCGTTTTATCCGATTGAGAAAGTACTTTGTAATAGGTTTCTTGGTTTTCTTTAATAAGGCTTTCAATAGGCAAGTATTCAAATACTGGGTATTCCTGCATTAAAATAAGGGTTTGCCACAATCGCCCCATACGACCGTTACCGTCAATAAATGGGTGTATAAACTCAAACTCATAATGAAATACACAACTTTTAATTAGTAGTAAATCTTTGTCTTTCTTTAAATAAGTAAATAGGTCATTCATTAATCCCTTTACCATAGTTCCACTTGGAGCAATATGTTCCACTTTTGAACCTTTGACAATTCCCACGTTTTTAGTGCGGAGTTTGCCTGCGGTATCAATTAAACCATTCATTAAAATACCATGTGCTTTTTCAAGGTCTTTAAGGCTATTAGAATTAAAGCTATGTAACTGCTCATAAACTTTAATAGCATTTTGTACCTCAACAATATCTTTTTTAGGTGCTAATACTCGCTTATTTTCTAATAGTGCCGTTATTTGCTCCTCTGTAAGCGTATTTCCCTCTATTTCTAAAGAGGATTGTATCGTTTTAATTCGGTTTTTCTTTCTTAGCTCCGTTGGTGGTTTGTACAGATGTGTAGCATTTATTTCCCCTATTTTTTCGGAAATAGCAACAACTAATTGTAGTATTTTATTGTTTATTTGATAGAGTGGTTTCATTTTGTGATAGTATCATTTGATAGTATCACGAAGATAGAAAAAAATTCACTTCCCAATACAAAACTTTCCAAACACAGCACCCAGTATATCTTCATCCATATCTATTTCTCCGGTTATGCTGCCTATGCTTTTTATGGCATGGTGCATGGTGTGTGCTATTAAATCGCTACTGAGTTGGAGGTCAAAAGCGTGCAATACTTCTTCTACATCTTTATAGGCTTGGTTTAGGGCTTCAAAATGACGGGCATTGCTTACCACATAATTGCTTTCGCTGTGGTTCATTTCTTCTACGGCTTTGCTTAGCTGCTCTTTTATAAAATGAACATCATCGCTACGGTGTGCCGAAAGAAAATACAAATTTGAATACGCTTTAAATACCGCATTGTTTTGCTCATAATCTAATGCCAGCAAATCGGCTTTATTGGCTATTATTATAGTTTTAGCCTTAGTATTTAAGCCGTTTATTTCCTTAAATTCTTTTTCAAATGTGCTAAAATCGGTTTCGTTGGCATCAAACAAAAACAAAACTATATCTGCTTTTTGAATGGTACTCAATGCACGCTCTACTCCTATACTTTCTATTTCATCTTGGGTTTCTCTAATGCCTGCCGTATCTATCAATCTATATAAAACGCCATTAATACTTAACTGTGCTTCTACTTTATCGCGGGTGGTACCGGCTATGGTACTCACTATTGATATTTCATCATTGGTTAAGGCATTTATCCAACTGCTTTTCCCTGCATTGGGTTTGCCCACCAAAGCCACACTTACACCATTTTTAATAGCATTGCCATACTGAAAAGAGCTTTTTAACGCCCCTAAAACACGCTTTATTTTTTGCAGGTTTTCTATTAATTCTTTGCGGTTGGCAAACTCCACGTCTTCTTCGCTAAAATCCAATTCCAATTCTAAAAGTGCCGCAAAATCTATTAATTCGGTGCGTAAGTTTTTAAGCTCCGTAGCAAAACCGCCTCGCATTTGCTGCAATGCCAAATCTCGCCCCGCTTTTGAGTTGCTGGCTATTAAATCAGCTACGGCTTCTGCTTGGCTTAAATCTATTCTGCCGTTTAAAAAAGCTCGCATGGTAAACTCGCCCGGCTCTGCCATTTTAGCACCATTTTTAATTAAACATTGCAGTACATTTTCTAAAATATAGGGCGAACCATGACAAGAAATTTCTACACTGTTTTCTGTGGTAAAAGATTTTGGAGCTTTAAAAACACTAACCATTACTTCATCTAAAACAGTATTTTCATCTACAATATGTCCATAGTGTACGGTGTGGCTTTTTGCCTTTGTTAAATTAGCTCCTTTAAATACTTTATCACAAATTTCAATGGCATCTTGCCCCGACATTCTAATAATCCCAATGGCACCCATTCCATTGGCGGTAGCTATTGCGGCTATGGTGTGTTGCTGTTTATTCATTTATTAATACAAAGATAATTTAAAAGCTTAAATGAATACAAGTAGTGCTTATATTCTTATATTTACACCATAAAACTACAAAATGAAAAAAGTATTAGCTACCATTCTTTTATTGTTAATTGGCGTAGGTGCATTTCTCTATTTTGCTAATTTTTCTGAAGGGGTACGTTCAGGTATTTTAATGAAAATAAGCAAAAAAGGAGTGATTTTTAAAACTTATGAAGGGCAATTAAATATTGGTGGTTTTGACCAAACTAATGACGTAGGCGTTAGCAATGTGTGGGAATTTTCTATTAAAGATAAAGATGTACTTCAAGACTTGAATAAAGCCTTAGATAACTCTAAAAGAGTGAAACTTTTTTATGTAGAGAAATACATAACTCTTCCTTGGTGGGGCGAAACCAAGTATTTTGTTACCGATATTGAAGAACTGGGAGATATATAAAACAGCTAAATTGTTGTGGCATCATCCCAAGCCACTATGGTTTCATTGGTTCTTTTCTGTGTTTTTTGGCTTGAATTAAATAGAAAATGTGATAACGCTAAATTATCATTTAGTGCATCTATATAGTGTAAAGATTTAAGATAATCGCTCTTTACCGTTTCGGAGGCTTTCATTTCTATTAATTTTACTTGCTCTCCTTTTTCTATAATTAAATCAATTTCATTGCCATTACTATCTCGCCAAAAATAATAATTATTGTTGTTGCCTCTGTTTTTGTTATTTTTTATTATTTCTATTATTCCAAAATTTTCAAACAACGCACCTTTATATTGCGAAATCATAAAATCCTTACTACTGGAAATTCCCAGCAAATAAGCCAATAAACCCGTATCGTAAAAGTATAATTTGGGTGTTTTTATCAATCTTTTTTTAAAGTTTTTATGCCACACAGGCAAGGTAAAGGCAATATAACTTGTTTCTAAAATAGACAACCAGCTTTGAACTGTTTTTGCATCAATTCCCAATTCTTTTGACAAACTATTTGCATTAAATAACTGCCCGGCATAATGAGCCAATACACTTATAAATTTTTGAAAAACAGCAAGATTTTGCACATTTAATATGTCCCTTACATCTTTTTCAATATATGTTTTTATATAGCTTGGATAAAAATCATTTGGCTGTATTCCTTTGTCATAAATTCTGGGGTACGAGCCTGTAATTATGGCTTGTGCAAAATCTTTTATTTTCGCCCCCTTCAGTTCATACTGATTTAAAGGCAATAATTCCATTACATAAACCCTGCCTGCCAATGTTTGAGCTATTTTTTGAGACAGCAGAAAATTTTGAGAACCACTTAAAATATATTGCCCTTCTATGTTATCATCATCTACTTTTTGCTGAAGATAGGAAAACAATTCCGGCACTTTTTGTGCTTCATCTATTATTACATATTTATTGTACAGTTTTAAAAAACCTCTGGGGTCATTTGTAGCAAACAGACCTACATCGGGGTTTTCTAAGTTTACATATTCATATTTGTTAAATAGAGCTTTAGCCAATGTTGTTTTTCCCGATTGCCGTGGGCCGGTTAAAACAATTATAGGAAATTTTTTAGCCATTTCCTTTATTTTCTTATTCGCTTGTCTTATTATCACACACCAAAGATAAACAAAATTATGTTATTTCGGAATTTTCTTTATGTTATTTCGGAATTTTCTTTATGTTATTTCGGAATTTTTTAGTGTAAAGAAAATCTATTAGCAACTTTAGCATTACATTTCTTACTTTTGCTTAGCAATGAAAATACTAATGGTTTGCTTGGGAAATATTTGTAGGTCGCCTTTGGCGGAAGGTATTTTGCAGCATAAAATTAATGAGCAAATAAACCTTGGCAATGAGCTGTTTAAAACGTGGGAAGTAGAAAGTGCCGGCACCAGTGGTTTCCATGCCGGAGAAAAACCCGATAGACGCTCAATAAAAGTGGCACAAGAAAACGGCATAGATATTACAAACCAAAGAAGCCGACAGTTTAGAGGTTGGGATTTTGAAGCCTTTGACATTATTTATGCCATGGATATGAGCAATTATAAAAACATTGTGGCTCTTGCTCATAATGAAGCAGAAAAACAAAAAGTGAAACTAATAATGAATGAGCTTTATCCCCAAGAAAACATAAATGTACCCGACCCATACTATGGCGAATATGGCTTTGAAAATGTATTTGAAATGCTGGATAAAGCCTGTGAAAGTATTATTAAGAAATATTAGATTAAATAAAGCCTAAAAAACAACAAGTATTTATGCATTATTTAAGTTATATTAGTGCTCAGTATGAGTTTTAATACCGCAGTTTTATTCTTCATTATAATAGCTTTATCATATTCATGTACAAAACCAAATATTGATAAATTTGAAGGTTGCTATTTTTGTAATGGGCAATTTAATCAATATGAACGAATACTTACAGATAGTGGCATATATACCGGAACATTTACCAATACAACAGCCAACAATATAGAAATATGTATTGATAGATTAGCAGATAATAGTTACCAGTTTACGTACAAAAATGATAGTTTAAAACATCTTTCTACAAATGTTGGACTAAACCCTTATTTTTCATTTGCGAGAACCGATGATAATTTCATAAACTCCTTATTCGGAAATTTTAATCCAAGAGATTATACTATTTCATTAGAACAACATACCGAGAATACAGAATATAAACAATCTACATTGTACTTGAATTGTATAAAAAAATAATTTCCTTTTCTAAAACTTTATTGTAATTCTTATTGTTAAATAGAAAGAATCTAAATAGAGCTTTTATTTGCTTTATAAAGGTTTTATTTTTGCACACGATTTGAAATTATGAGTGAAGACGATAAAATATTAGAAGAAGCCACATCGGGAGAATATAAATTTGGTTTTGTAAGCAATATAGAGCAAGAAATAGCTGAAGCTGGATTAAACGAAGATGTAATCCGCTTTATTTCTGCTAAAAAGAATGAGCCGGAATGGCTGTTGCAATACCGATTAAACGCCTTTAAAATTTGGCAAAAAATGGAAGAGCCTACTTGGGCTCATGTTAAATATCCTAAGGTAGATTTTCAGAGTATTAGCTACTATGCTGCACCTAAGGAGAAGAAAAAACTAAATAGTTTAGATGAAGCAGACCCTGAGCTATTGCGTACTTACGAACGCTTGGGCATTCCTATTGAAGAGCAAAAAATATTAGCAGGCGTTGCTGTAGATTTTGTAATGGACAGCGAATCGGTTTTTACTTCATTCAAAAAACAACTGGCAGAAAAGGGCATTATTTTTATGTCTATTTCTGAAGCCGTGCAGGAGCACCCTGAATTAGTAAAAAAATACTTAGGTTCGGTTGTGCCTCCTCGCGATAATTTTTATGCTGCCTTAAACTCTGCCGTTTTTAGCGATGGCTCTTTTGTGTTTATACCTAAAGGCGTAAGATGTCCTATAGAATTAAGTACTTATTTTAGGATAAATGCTCAAAACACAGGGCAATTTGAAAGAACTTTAATAGTAGCAGAAGAAGGAAGCTATGCCAGCTATTTAGAAGGTTGCACAGCACCACAAAGAGATGAAAATCAGTTGCACGCTGCCATTGTAGAAATAATAGCTTTAGACAATGCTGAAATTAAATATTCTACGGTTCAGAACTGGTATCCGGGCGATAAAAATGGAAAAGGTGGTGTATTTAATTTTGTAACTAAAAGAGGATTGTGTGCCGGCAAACATTCAAAAATTAGCTGGACGCAAGTAGAAACAGGAAGTGCCGTAACATGGAAATATCCAAGTTGTATTTTAAAAGGCGATTATTCTATTGGAGAGTTTTATTCTGTGGCGGTTACCAATAATCATCAGCAGGCAGATACGGGAACTAAAATGATTCACATAGGAAAAAACACTAAAAGCAGAATAGTTAGTAAAGGAATTTCTGCCGGGTTTAGCGAAAACTCTTATAGAGGTTTAGTACAAATAAATAAAACTGCTGAAAATGCCTATAATTTCTCGCAGTGCGATAGTATGCTAATGGGAGAAACCTGCGGAGCACATACTTTCCCCTACATAGAAATAAAAAACAAAACGGCTAAGGTAGAACATGAAGCTACAACTTCTAAAATAGGCGAAGATCAAATGTTTTACTGCAACCAAAGAGGCATTGGCGAAGAAGAAGCGGTACACTTAATTGTAAACGGTTTTTGCAAAGAAGTTTTTAAAGAATTGCCTATGGAATTTGCGGTAGAAGCACAGAAATTGTTGGAAATTAGTTTGGAAGGCTCTGTTGGTTAGTTAATAAGTTTAATCTTAAAAAGTTTCAAGTTAATGGCAACAATAAAAAGATTTGAGAATTTGAAAATGAGATAATTAGATAATGGATGGAACAGAAAGAAAATTTAATATTGAAGTTAACATTACAATTTTCTCTTAGCATTATTGAATATTGTGAGATTTTAGAAAACAGAAAAAAATTTGTGATAGCCAATCAATTATTAAAAGCTGGAACATCAATTGGTGCTAATGTGCGTGAAGCTCAAAATGCAGAAAGTAAACAAGACTTTATTCATAAGTTTAAAATTGCTGCTAAAGAAATAGAAGAAACTGATTATTGGTTAGAATTATGTGATTTGTCAAAGAATTACCCAAACACAAAAGAATTAAAAGAAGAACTTAAAGACATTAATAATATTATAAACAAGATAATAATTACGTCTAAAAGCAAATAGGATAGCATTTCCAAATTTTCAAATTGACTAATTATCAAATTAGAGTTATGTTAAAAATAAAAAACTTACACGCCACCATAGAAGGCAAAGAGATATTAAAAGGACTAAATTTAGAGGTCAAAGCAGGAGAAGTGCATGCCATAATGGGTCCTAATGGAACGGGGAAAAGTACCTTGGCAAATATAATAGCCGGTAAAGATGACTATGAAATAACCGAAGGTTCTATAGAATTTTTAGGAAAAGATATACTGGAAATGGAGCCCGATGAAAGAGCCAGAGCAGGTATATTTTTGGCTTTTCAGTATCCTGTAGAAATTCCCGGAGTTACCACTACTAATTTTATGAAAGCGGCACTTAACGAACGCAGAAGACACAACGGAGAAGAACCATACAAAGCCAGCGATTTTTTAAAATTGATGAAAGAAAAAATGAAGTTGGTAGAAATAGACCAAAAGTTTATGAGCCGTTCTTTAAACACAGGTTTTTCCGGTGGAGAAAAAAAGCGTAATGAAATATTTCAAATGGCAATGCTTGAGCCAAAATTAGCCGTGTTAGATGAAACGGATTCCGGATTAGATATAGATGCTTTAAAAATAGTTTCTAACGGAGTGAATAAACTAAGAAGCAATGACAATGCTTTTGTGGTTATTACACATTATCAGCGTTTGTTAGATTATATAGTGCCAGATTTTGTACATGTTATGTACGAAGGCAAAATAGTAAAAAGTGGGCCTAAAGAATTGGCTTTAGAGTTAGAAGAAAAAGGTTACGATTGGATAAAAGAGACAATAGACTTATAGATTTTTAGAGTGTTAGACAAGGTGCTAATAATAAACTACTAAAAACTATTGACCAAAGACAAAAAAATGAATTACACAGCAGCATTTGAAAAATTAAATAAGAAAGAAGGAAGCATAGAAAATAGGGCTTTTAATAGGGTTGAAAAAATGGGCTTACCTACAAGAAAATCTGAGGTATATAAATACAGCAATTTAAGCCATTTTAAAAATCTTACGCCTAATACAGATGCCTCCGTTCCGCATAAAATACCGGAGTATTTTAAACACGATTACATTAAAGACAAACACATTTTGGTAACGGTTAATGGTATTTTTTCCGAGTCATTATCTACCATACACGAAGATGAAAGTGGCTTAATAATAACCTGCATGTGCGATGCCCGAAAAGAATACCGAGATATTGTAAATCAACATTTTAATGAAACCACAAAAGAATATCCCGATTATTTTTCCGAGTTAAATACAGCTTTTGCTCACTGTGGAATATTTATTTATGCCAAGAAAAATACGCATACGGCAAAGCCTATTGTTATACTCAATTTAGGCTCGCAGCAAAAAGAAGATACGCTTAATAACCAGCGAAATTTAATAGTACTTGAAGAAAATGCAGAGGTAACTATAATAGAAGATTACAGCAATTTAGACGAAAAAATAGACTATAATCTAAATCATTTTTCGGAGTATTTTTTAGGAGAAAATGCTAGTTTGAAAGTAGGAATTTACCAAGAGGAAAACAATGGTTTTTATTTTATAGGCAATAAGTTTTTTGAAATGAGCAGAAACAGCCGATTAAAAACTACGGCTATTGATTTGGGTGGCAATTTTATACGAAACAATTTTAGAGTAAATCTAAATGGCGAAAATGCCGAAGCTATCATCAATGGTGTTTTTATAAATAATAAAAAAGAGCATACCGATGACAGAATACTCATAAACCATAATGCGGCAAACTGCCAAAGTTTTCAAACATTTAAAGGTATTTTAAATGATGAGTCAACAGGCGTTTTTAATGGCAAAGTGTATGTAGCAGAAGGTGCTCAAAAAACAAATGCTTTTCAAAGCAATAAAAATATTTTGCTAAGCGAAGATGCTACCATGAACACCAAACCCGAGCTTGAAATATATGCCGATGATGTAAAATGTAGCCACGGAGCTACCTGCGGTCAGCTGGACGAAGATGCCATTTACTATGCCGAAACCAGAGGAATACCAAGAGATAAAGCCAAAAAATTAATTGTATTTGCTTTTGCTCAAGATGTAGTACAACAAATTGAAAATGAAGATTTTAGAAACTTTGTAGAAAGACGTTTAGTGCACAATTTAGACTTAACAGAGTACAGCACTTTTGAAAGTGTACAAAGTGGCATAAAAGAGTAATTCTTATGACTATCCGTAAAGATAGCTATGAAGTATTTTACATTAACTTTTCTTTAGTAGAAAAGTTACAAAAGAATCGCACTAAGTTTTCAGCGACCCATTATAACCTCAACTCCTAAAAATCAAAAACTCATCACTCCGTTCTTCAAACAGTTTAATTTTTTACGGAGTTTTCGGTTAATGGGTGCCCCACTTACAAACTTAAGGTGCACTTTTAACTGACCTTAATCAAAAATACGTTAAGAAATGATGTAAAACAGGCATCCAAAATGAATGAAATTATAAAACAATAAACAGACAAATTAGTATGCTCCTACGAGTGAAAATACTTTAGGAAAACTAAAATTGAGCATACATTAATTTGTCCTCGTCTGTTTTATAGCATTTTAGTGTTTTTGATTACAGTCTTGATTTTTTGTTACTTTTGTATCAAGACAAAAATAAAAGACCACAAACTGTAATTCAAATTACTTAAACGTCCCAAGATGCTATCTTAAAGTATAAATTATTGGTATAATAACGGATAGTCATATAATTCTTTTTTACACCAACATCATCAGCGGGTTTTCTAAATTAGCTTTTAAGGTATTTAAAAACTTAGCTCCTACTGCTCCATCTACAGTACGGTGGTCGCAAGACAAGGTTAGTTTCATTATATTGTTTTCTACAATCTCTTTGTTCTCGTTATAACCTAATTCTTTTTTAATGCCTCCCACAGCTAAAATACAAGAATCCGGTGGATTTATGATAGCGGTAAATTCATTAATACCAAATCCTCCCAAATTAGAAATACTAAAAGTATTGCCTTTCATTTCTTCGGGCGTTAGTTTTCTATCTCTTGCTTTGCCGGCAAACTGCTTAGCTTCTTCTGCTATATGAAGCAAAGATTTATTATCGGCAAATTTTATAACCGGAACTACCAAACCAAAATCTGTAGCCACAGCCATACCTATATGTATATGTTCATTGTAGCGTATAGTATCGCCCAGCCAAGAAACATTTACATCTAAATGCTTGCGTATAGCACTGGCGGTTGCTTTAATTACTATATCGTTAAAAGAAATTTTGCTTGGAGCTATTTGTTTGTTTATTTCTTCTCTGGCTGTTATAGTTTTATTCATATTCACTTCTACGGTTAAATAAAAATGAGGAGCACTATATTTACTTTCTGTCAAGCGTTTAGCTATAGTTTTTCTAACCTGACTTATTTTTTCTTCTCTAAACGATTCATTGCCAACCATTTGAGGAATTTCAATTTGCTGTTGTACTTTTTCTTCCGGTTTTGTTTTAATTTCAGCAACAGCAGTAGGCTTGTATTCTTCTACATCTTTTTTGGTTATTCTACCTTCATCTCCGCTACCTTTTATTTGATGTAAGTCTATTCCTTTTTCTTCTGCTATTTTTTTAGCCAAAGGGCTTGCTTTCAGGCGTTCATTATTAGCCGTACTTTCATTATCTTCTATATTAAATTCTATAGTATTGTCCGTATCATCTTCCTTGCTGGTTTCTACTGCCGGACCTTCATCTTCTTCCTCTGCCACCGTTGTTTTATTAGCTTCTTTGCTTAATAAAGCTTGTATGTCTTCGCCCTCTTGCCCTATTATAGCCACCAAAGCATTAATAGGAACGGTATCGCCATTTTCTACTCCAATATATAATACTTTTCCTTCTTGAAAAGATTCCCATTCCATGGTAGCTTTATCGGTTTCTACTTCAGCTATAATATCGCCAGCCGAAACGCTATCTCCTACTTTTATATGTAATTCTGCTATAACACCCTCTTCCATGGTGTCGCTCATTCGGGGTAGTCTAAGTACTTCTGCCATAAGTTGTTTGGTTTTCACAAAGGTAAATTATTTCATTCTTTATTTGAAACAATATTATACTTTCATTTTTTGTATCTTGCAGATAATGCGTGCTAAATTTACTATTTTAACATTACTTATCGGGTTTTTTGCTTACACTCAGCATCCTTGTAGCAATATTTATGGTGTTGATTATAATTCTTTTGGCACAAGTGCTTTGCCTTATTCTTTTGAAGAACTAACAAGTGTTTATTTTAAAAAAGCTATGTGCGAAGGAGAATACTATGAACTTGAATTTTGGATAAGTAAAGACTTATTTATGGCTAAACACAAAAGAGATTGGCTACAATACGAAAATACGCAATTGGAGTTGAGAATTTTTTTGGCTATAAAAGAAGGAAATAGAGAGGAAGGCAGAAATTACAAGCCTATAATTTATAATTTAAGTAGCTCGCATTTTGTATATATTGACCAAAAAACACAACGATATAAGTATAAAATATATGCCGATGCACCCTATGATTTGCTAACTATTGGCTACAAACCTATTTCGGGGTGGTGGGGTTTAGATATAAATACGATAGATGATATTTTAAATGTTTCAAGTTTAAATTTAGATTATTTAGATAGAGATACCGTGGTAATAGAACCTAAAGAAACTGAAGAAATATATAATTTTGACAGTTTGAAAATTACTGAATTTTTAGGTAGAAAAGTAAAAGATAAAAATGTGAATATTGTAAACCATGATAATTTTGATTTATTAATTTTTGACGATAAAGTAGTAGATAATGACACGGTAAATATTTATTTAAACGGCAGAGCTATTTTAAATCATTATCCATTAAAAAAGAAGGCTTTAAAACTACCTATTAAATTAAATGAAGGCATGAACACACTTTTGCTTTATGCCGAAAATTTAGGAGAAATAGAACCTAACACGGCAGCTTTTCATTTGGTTTTTGAAGATAAAACTTACAAAAAAGTGCTATTTTCCGATTTAAAAACCAGTGATATTATTTATTTGTATTATGAAAAATAGAGGAATTAATCTATATGCTTTTCTGCATGGTATGAGCTACGCACTAAAGGTCCACTTTCTACATATTTAAAACCTTTTTGCAAACCTATTTCTTCTAATTGTTTAAATTTTTCGGGTGTAACGTATTCTTGCACAGCTAAATGTTTTTTGGTAGGTTGTAAATATTGTCCTATGGTCAATACATCTACATTGGCATTTCTCAAATCGTTCATAGCTTCTACTACTTCGTCAAAAGTTTCGCCTAAGCCCAACATAATGCCACTTTTGGTTCTGTTTATGCCACCTTCTTTTAGCTTTGCCAAAACATCAATACTTCTTTCGTATTTTGCCTGCATACGCACTTCTTTAGTTAAGCGTTTTACCGTTTCTATATTATGCGAAACCACCTCTGGAGCTTCATCAATTATGTATTGTAAATTTTCTGTTTTCCCTTGAAAATCGGGAATTAAAGTTTCCATAGTAACGCCCGGGCAGTGCTTGCGTATCATACGGATAGTGGCAGCCCACACTTTAGCACCTCCGTCTTTTAAATCATCTCTATCTACACTGGTTATAACGGCATGTTTTAAGCCCATAAGTTGCACCGACCTTGCCACACGCCATGGTTCCATTACATCTACAGCCTCTGGTTTGCCTGTTTCTACATTGCAAAACTTACACGAACGGGTACATACATTTCCTAAAATCATAAGCGTAGCCGTACCAAAATCCCAACACTCGGCTTGATTGGGACAGTTGCCACTTTGACAAATAGTGTGCAACTCATGCTTAGTAACATTTTTAAGTACTTCAGAAGAATTTTTGCCTGAAGGCAACTTCACTTTTAACCATTCCGGTTTTTGTATGCGTGTTTGTTTTGCTGTATTTTCCATGGCTTAATACAAAGATAAACATAAGTGCATAAAATTAAGTTTCTATTTAGATTAACATATTGCTAAACCCATTTAGCAAAACCTCATTCTATTAACTTTCCTCATAATAATACACTTTATAAAAAGTGCCTTTTTCGTCTTTGTCTTTACTCTATAAATCATTTAACAATATATCTGTTGATAAAACAAACTTTAGATATAAATTCAACTTTAGTAAAATTCATTACCTTTATTTTATGAAAAGTCTTTTTGTTGCTTTTTTAGTGTTGCCATTTGTAGTTTTTGCTCAACAAGATGATGAAAAAAAAGCTTTTGAACTTTATGGCGAAGGTATTAAATACTTTTATAGCAATGATTTTGAAAACGCTCTTGTAAAATTTGATGAAGCTATTGCCTTAAAACAAGATTTTCAATACGCATACTACAACAGAGGATTAAGCCAATACAAACTTAAAAATTATACCGAAGCTGCAACTGATTTAAGTGCAGTACTAAAATTAGACAGCAACAATATAGATGCCTACAAAAATAGAGGTTTAGCCTATATGAAAATAAATGAGTATGACAATGCTTTATCTGATTTTCAGCACCTTATAGCTTTTAACCCCAGCGTACTTGAACCCTATAAATATTTAGGTTTATGCTACTATTATAAAAGGAAATACAAATTGGCAAACGAAGCATTTAGCATTTATTTAGAGTCTTATTTTGACGATACAGAGGTATGGTTTCAAAAAGGTTTAAGCAATTATTATTATGCAGATTTTGATGTAGCTATAAAAGATTTTACCGAAGTTTTAAACTTAAATGCCAATTATATTACTGCATTAGAATGGAGAGGAAAAGCGTACCAAAAAGCTAACTTGATTAAAAAAGCTTGTGAAGATTGGAATACTGCTGTAAGTAAAAATTTAGAATCATCAAAAGCTCTATTACAACAATACTGTGAGCAATAAAAAAGATAAATCTTCTTTTTTTGAAGATGTTTATAAAATAGCACGATTAATTCCCAAAGGTAGAGTATGCACTTATGGAGCTATAGCCGAAGCTTTAGGTGCTAAAAAATCGGCACGAATGGTGGGCTGGGCTATGAATAATGCCCATGTACAATTTCCTACAGTGCCGGCTCATAGAGTAGTTAATAGAAAAGGTTTGCTAACAGGAAAACATCATTTTGAAACACCCAATACCATGCAACAACTTCTTGAAAAAGAAGGAATAGTTATAAAAAATAACCAAATACAAAATTTTGAACAGATTCTTTGGACTCCTTTAAATGAAATGGAATTGTAATTCCCTAATGATTTTCAAGAAATGCTTTAAACTCGCTATCGTGAGTATTTAAGAGTACTTCTTTTTCGCCAAAATCAAGAATTTTACCGTTTTCAAGCATTAATACATAATCGGCATTTTTAATGGTGGCAAGCCTGTGAGCTATCACTATTGAAGTTCTGTCTTTTATAAGTTTATCAATAGCTGATTGTACTATATATTCTGTTTCCGTATCTACAGAAGATGTGGCTTCATCTAAAATTAATATTTTAGGATTAAATACCAAAGCTCGCACAAAAGAAATAAGCTGTCGCTGCCCTAAACTTAATGTTGCTCCACGTTCCATAACTTGATAATGATAACCATTTGGCAATTTTTCTATAAACTCATGAGCTCCTATTAGTTTAGATGCTTTTATTACTTGCTCTTCCGTTATATTTTCATTAAGTAATCTAATATTATCTAAAACAGAGCCCGAAAACAAGAAAACATCTTGTAGCACGGTACTCATTTGCTTTCTATAAAATTCTATTTTGTAATCTTTCACAGAAATATCATCCAAAAGAATATCGCCACTTTGCCAGTCGTATAAGCGTGTTAGCAAATTTATTATAGAGCTTTTCCCAGAGCCTGTTTGCCCTACTATGGCTAAAGTTTTTCCCGCAGGAATGGTAAAAGACACATTTTTAAGCACATAATCATCTCCTATGTAGGCAAATTTCACATCTTTAAACTCTATTTTTCCTTCTATATCTTTATTGTCTATTGCTCCATTATCTTCTATAAACTCATTTCTATCTAACAGTTTAAAAACTCTATTGGCCGCCACCAGCCCCATTTGCATAGTATTAAAACGCTCTGCCATAAATCTAATAGGCCGGAACAAGGCATTGATTAATAAAATGAATTGTACTATAAGCCCTACTGAAGCTATTTCTCCCGAATTGGTAAAAAGTTTATTTTGTATAAGCAAATTAGCTCCCAGCCAAACCATTAAGCCTGTAGCTATAGCCAGCAAAATTTCTACTACAGGAAAAAAAATAGAATACGCCCATATAGCTTCTATATTTGCTTTTTTATGTTTTTCATTTATTTCTTTAAACTTGCTCAGCTCCTGCTCTTCTGCACTAAATATTTGAACCAATCTCATGCCCGTAATATGCTCTTGCAAAAAAGCATTAAGTAAAGCTACTTGCGTTCTCACTTTTTGAAATGCCGATTTTACACTTTCTTTAAAAACATAAGTGGCAAAAACCATTATAGGCAAAGCTATCATACTGATTAACGCCAATTTCCAGTTTTTTACCAGCATCCAAGAAGCAATAAAAACAAGCGTAAGAATATCGGCTATAAGCCTAATAAAACCTTGGGTAAAAATATCGTTTATGGTTTCTATGTCATTTACAGTTCTGGTAGTGGTAGTTCCAATAGGTGTTTTATCAAAATAACTGAGTTTTAAATTTATAACATGCTTAAAAACCTTAGTTCTAAGGTCTTTTACTACAGATTGTCCAAGCAAATTGCTACTATAAATAAAAAGATATTGAAAGAATGTTTCGGCTATCAAAGAAACAATAATAGCAATAATAATTAATTGTATATTATTTCCTTCGCCCAAAATGCCGTTATCTATAAGTCTTTGAAAAAGTTCGGGGCGAAGTGGCACTAACACCGCAATAATAATAGCATACAAAATAGTAACAAACAGCAAACCTTTTAAAGGTGCTGCCAGTTTTATTACTTTCATAAGCAATTTAAAATCAAGGCTGGTATCGTATTCGTTTTTCTGTTGCATTATTTAATGTATGGATACTTTATTTGCCATAAAAATAAACCTTGTGGCGGTGCTGCCCTATTGTATTTCATTTCTGTGCCGTGTTTTAAAGCCTGTTCTAAATCATTTACCGTTAAAGTACCTCTGCCTATGTCTATTAAACAACCTACCATTCTGCGTATTTGGTTCCTTAAATATCGGTTAGATTTAACTTTAAAAATAACTCGTTTCTCGGGCTTAAAATAACACCATTCTGCTTGCGTAACATAAGAATCATGATTTTTTAGCTCGGGATTAAACCTGCATAAAGCGGTATAATCTTTATATTGGGTAAAAAGTTTGGTAGCTTCATATATTTTATCAAAATCTAAGGTAGAAAGCGGATACCACCACGTTTGATTTCTTCTAAAAGTATCAAAATTTTCATCTAAAAAGTACCAATACGTACGCTCTGTAGCATCAAATCGGGTGTGTGCATTATGTGCCACTTCATAAACACCCAAAACGCCTATTTTAGGTGGAAACATTTTTTGCAATATAAAAGCTAACTCTTTGCGTTCCTTTGGAGCATCAAAATGGAAAAAATATTGCTTGGCATTTACTCCTGTATCGGTTCTACCACAACCCACTATGCTTATTTCTTCTGCGTACAATTTACTCAAAGTTTCTTCTATCACTTGCTGTACGGTAAGCACATCTGGCTGACGCTGCCAACCAAAATAATGCGTACCATCATAAGCTATTTCTACAAAAAATCGTTTTGGATATTCCCCATTCTCCATAAAGAACGGCAAAGATACAATTATTAGTCTTTGGTGGGTAGCCAATTCCTTTATGCTACAAACTAATTAACTATTTTTTTAGACTATCCATTTTATACCAATACTTTATGCTTTAATATAGCAGGGTGGGACGTTTAAGTAATTTTAGTCAGTTTGCATTCTTTTACCTTTGTCTTGACACAAAGGTAACCAAAGGTCAAGACTGTAATCAAAAACACTAAAATGCTATAAAACAGACGAGGACAAATTAATGTATGCTCAACTTCATTTTTCCTAAAGTATTTTTATTTGTAGGAGCATACTAATTTGTCTGTTTATTACTTTATAATTTCATTCATTGTGGATGTCTGTTTTACATCATTTCTTAACGTATTTTTGATTAAGGTCAGACAAAAGTGCACCTTAAGTATGTAAGCGGAAAACCCATTAACCGAAAACTACGTAAAAAATTAAACTGCTTGAAGAGCAGAGAGATGATTTTTTTGAACTAAAAGTTCAAAAAAATCATCATATCATGGCGTCATATTATTTTTCTATTTAACTAACCAGCTAAACTATACCCCAAACTGCTTTAAATGATGATCCAAATGTTTGTACAACATATTGTTCCACTCGTTTTTGTTTAGTTTACCAAAAGAGTGAGATTCTTTTCCTTCAAATTCGTTTTCTCCTAACTGCTGAGTTTGATTAATATGGTCTATTAAACGAACTTTTTCTTTTTCAAATTCTCTTTTGTCCGCTATTTTAAAAGCCGGAGCGGTAGGTCCATTTTGCGGATAAGGAGCTGGCGTTACCACTTTATTTTTAACCATGGCTTTAAGCATAGCTTTCATTAAAAAGTTTGGTTTTGGGTGCTTATCGGTATAAATCATCTCGTAGGTAACATTGCAGTGAGCCAGCATTTGAGCTACGTCCATTTTTCCCCATTGAGCACTGGTTTCGGGTGTAAGTTTATTAATTCTGTCAAGCATCTGTTGACTAACTTCTTGTGTAAATATATTAGGTAAATCCATTGTTTTAGTTTTTTAATTGTACAAAAATATAAAAATGGAGCTTTGAAAAAAATATGATTGCTTGTTTATTTAAGAAAGCTGGCTAATTTCATCTAATACCAACCAAAATAGTTATAGAGTGGTGCGGTAAAAAATACCGACCACAAGGAAAATTACCAAAAAAAAGAATAAGCGTCTTAAAAAAACAGCAACCATTTTGTCTATTACTCCACATATTTGCAATAAATTGAAAATAGAGTCAATTTTCATCACAGCCATAATCAATAATAAAAGTTGTATCTACATTATCCCGATATACTATAACTTTTAGTTCATGTAAGGGTTTAAAAACACTATCATGTAGGTTAATATAATCAAAAAAGCCTGATGAATCTACATCAACAATAAAGTTCTGATTATACTTACCTTTAAAAGATATTGTAACAGTTTCAACACTATGATTCTTTATATCATAAAATCTATTTTTAACCACACCTTGAATCTTCCTATTATAAAAAACACTTTCTGATAAACATCCTTCAGAAGGTTTGAAAAGAAATAGCGGAAACATCATTAGAAGAAGAATAATAAGTGCAACACAACCTACTTTATTCCATGCTTTTTCAAAATCTTCATATTCCATTTTGCTCATCCCACCAACTTCAAAACCTCCATTACCTGTTTTGTTGCTTTTACATCATGCACACGCAATATATCTGCTCCGTTTTGTATGGCTATAGCGTGGGCAGCTGTAGTGGCAGGCAAACTTTCTTGGGGAGTTATACCCAAAGGTTTGTACAGCATAGATTTTCTTGAAACGCCAACTAATAATGGCTTTTGCAACGCTTCTTTAAACAATCTTAAGTTTGCCAATAATTCATAATTGTGTTCTACGGTTTTACCAAAACCAAAACCTAAGTCAACTATAATATCATTAGCTCCTTTTTCTTCTAATTCTTTTACTTTAAAACTTAACTCTTTTAGCACGTCCAGCACCACATTATTATACTGTGGGTTCTCTTGCATATTTGTAGGTGTGCCTTGTATATGGCTTAAAACATAAGGCAGTTTATTTTTTGCCACAAAATCAAACATTTTTTTATCCATTGTTCCACCGCTAATATCATTTACTATACTTGCTCCACTTTCAATAGCTTGCTCTGCCACTTTGCTATAATAAGTATCTATAGAAATTACAATATCGGGAAAAGTGCTCACCATTTTTTCAATAATAGGCAATACTCTGTCTGCTTCTTCTTGCTCGCTTACTTTTTGGGCATTAGGTCGGGTAGAAGCACCACCTATATCTATTATATCTGCACCTTCTGCCAGCATTTTAGCCGTGTGTTCTACAGCATTATTAATACTGTTATGCCTGCCTCCGTCAAAAAAAGAATCGGGTGTAATGTTTAATATGCCCATTAAAGCCACGCCATTAAAATTTAATAGCCGACCATTGGCATTGATAGAAAAACTATGGTTTTCTTTATTTGTCAAAGTATTAATTTATTTTTGCGTAAAGTTAAGTATTTTGGATATAAATAAGACCTCAGCCCAGTACGACAAAGCCATTGCTAAATGTCGGAACATTTTTGAACTTAAAGTGAAAGACTACGGTACTTCGTGGCGTATAATGAGGTTGCCGAGCTTAACCGACCAAATTTTTATTAAAGCTAATAGGATTCGTACTTTAGAAGAAAACAAAATACGCAAAGTAGATGAAGGTATTGAACCTGAGTTTATAGGCTTGGTTAATTATTGCGTTATAGCACTTATTCAATTAGAATTAGGTGTAGAAGATGCTGATGAATTGCCTTTAAACAAGGCTTTAAAACTATATGATAAACACGTTAATGCTACTAAAAACTTAATGCTTGATAAAAATCATGATTATGGCGAAGCGTGGCGAGATATGCGTATTCAATCTTATACCGATTTGATTTTGATGAAAATAAATCGCATTAAGCAAATAGAAAATAATGCCGGGAAAACTTTAATATCGGAAGGTAATGATTCTCATTATACCGATATAATTAACTATTCGGTTTTTGCACTTATAAAGTTAGACGAAGAGACTCATTTGTGAATTAAAATAATAAACTATCCGTTTTTATGCTTTAAGATAGCATCTTGGGACGTTTAAGTAATTTTAGTTACAGTTTGTATCCTTTTTACCTTTGTCTTGACACAAAGGTAACCAAAGGTCAAGACTGTAATCAAAAATACTAAAATGCTATAAAACAGACGAGGACAAATTAATGTATGCTCAATTTTAGTTTTCCTAAAGTATTTTCACTTTTAGGAGCATACTAATTTGTCTGTTTACTGTTTTATAATTTCATTCATTTTGGATGTCTGTTTTACATCATTTCTTAACGTATTTTTGATTAAGGTCAGGTAAAAGTGCACCTTAAGTTTGTAAGCGGGGCACCCATTAACCGAAAACTTCGTAAAAAATTAAACTGTTTGAAGAACGGAGTGATGAGTTTTTGATTTTTAGGAGTTGAGGTTATAATGGGTCGCTGAAAACTTAGTGCGATTCTTTTGTAACTTTTCTTCTAAAGAAAAGTTAATGTGAAATACTTTATAGGTATCTTTATGAATAATAATAAAAAAATTAAGTGTAATTAGCTTACTTTAATGCCAATTTGCTCCATAGTTTTTCTAACGCGTTTGTAAAGCATTTCTATACTGGCATTATTTCTAAATCGGTAATCTGCCACACGCACACATGCTGCTATGTTTTGCATGTGAGGTTCTTCATTGCTCATTTCGCGTTGTTCTTCTGCCATAAAAGTATTAAAATCCACTCTGTCGGTTACAGACTTACGTTCTTGCACGCGTTCGTATCTTAAATTAGGGTCGGCATCTACGGCAAATAAATAAAAATCGGATGCTTCTTTCAAAAATTCCACTTCTCCGGGAGTTCTTATACTTTCTATTACCGCATTGCCACCTTCTTTTTTGGCTTTGTTAAACAATTGTTCTATAATATAAGCCGGGCCGTGTTCTTCTCTTAAATCATTAGCCAAATTAGTCATAGAAAGCCTATTCACTTCCGTGCCGGATTCTTCAAGTAATTCTATTAGATATTGGCGAACAGAATAGTGCTTAAATCCGTACTCATTTTTAAGCAGTTCCATCAAGGTATCTTTACCTGCTCCTATTGTACCTGTTATCCCTATTACCATAAATTCAGCTAAATTTTGCACAAAGTTAATGATAATTAGATTGAATTTTAATTTTGATAAACTATTTTTGCATTATGAAGAATACATTTTACTTATTTGCATTAATTTTTTTGCTGTTTTCTTGTAAAAATAGCACTACAGACAATATTAAATTTCAAGACCTTGAGCCAATTACTTTAAAACAGTTTAAGAAGAAAAATGTAGCATTAAACAGTGCTTTAAGGTTTTTAAACGAGAATGAAGAATCTGTTATTTTTAATAAAGTGGAGTATGATGTTTTTGTAGATGGCAAAAATGTGGGTACATACATAGATAAAACCAATGAGAAAGTAGCTAAAAATGGCGTTTATAAAATAGACCTGCCTGCTAATTTTTCTCCC
This sequence comes from Chitinophagales bacterium, assembly GCA_020635995.1. Taxonomy (NCBI): domain Bacteria; kingdom Pseudomonadati; phylum Bacteroidota; class Chitinophagia; order Chitinophagales; species Chitinophagales bacterium. Next base: position 139,375 of record JACJYS010000002.1, read on the forward strand.
GAAAAAGCTTTTACAGACTTAGATTATGGAATAGCAAAAATTAAATCTGATATAGTGGCAGAAGTGAAATACGAAGGTTATTTTACCATAACAGATAGCAATAAAAAAGAGGAAGAAGTGAAATTTTCAAAAGTTCAAAAAGTACTTTTTAGCAATAATAAAAAGCTTAAACTTGATGAAAATGGCACGATTATAGAAAAGTAATAATTGTTAATTTAAAAAAGGAAAACATCAATGCTAAAAAAAATTCTAACAATACTAACACTTAGCATACTTACTTTAAGCTACTCCTACGCTATAGAAGCCATAGAGTTTGTAAAAACAAAAGAGTGGAAAGTAATAAAAGTAGGTAAAGAAGGAATAGAATTGAGTTGCACGGCTGTTTTTTATAACCCAAATAATGTAAAAGCTAAGCTGAAAGACATAGATATAGATGTTTTTTTTAACGATTTAAAAGCGGGAAATATCTCGCAGCCGGACGGCAAAGTAAAAGTGGGTAAGCAAAGTGCTTTTGATGTGCCATTATCTATAAAATTTAGTCCCGATAAAAACCAAAAAGGTTATTTTTCCGGTTTTTTAACTGCGGTAACACTCAAAGATTTTGTTATAAAACTGCAAGGATATTTAAAACTACAAGCTTTGGGTATTCCCCTAAAAGTAAAAATAAACGACAGCGAAACGGTAAACTTAAAGCAGTTGATAAAGAGCGAGTGAAGTATTTTCCTACTTATTGCTACAATACATCAAACTCTCAAACATCAATACTACACTTTCACAGACTAATCCCCAATCTCATTTCGTTAATATTCAAGTTGTTGATAAAAATACGGCTTTGTTTATTTTTTTAATTTATACTTGCATTAAGTAAGAAAATTGCTATCAAAATAATCTATGAATTTATATAAATATATCGCAATAGTAGGTTTTGTTTTAATTGGTTTTTCGTCTATTAAAGCTCAAGAAACTACTTTTTATGCAGAAAAAAACAGACACCTAAAAAAAGGCTTAAACCTTGTAGATCAAGAACTTTACGCTCCTGCACTTAAAGAATTTCAGTGGCTGAAAGAAGAAATGCAACACAGCACAGATAATCATCAATACACCTATTTGATGTATGCCGATTTTTATACCGCACTGTGTGCTGCTCGCCTAAATAACCCCGATGCAGAATTACTTTTTACCCGATTTATTGAAGCTTATCATCATACTTCACTGAGAAATCAAGGATATTTTGAGCTGGGCAACTACTATTTTAACCAAAACAACACTAATGAGGCTATAAAATGGTACGAAAAAGTGGACACTAAGCAGCTTCCCAAAGAAGATTTAACGCAGTATAAATTTAATTATGGCTATGCAAATTTTAAAAAGAAAAAATTTGATGAAGCTAAACCTCTTTTTAAAGCCGTTAAAGACGGTAGCAGTAAATATGCCGAGCCTGCCACCTATTACTATGGTTTTATTTCTTTTTATGATGAAGACTACAAAGAAGCAGAAAAAAGCTTTGAAAAACTAACTAATTCAGATACATACAAAAATGTAGTGCCTTATTACCTTACTCAAATTTATTTTTTAAGAGGAAATTATGATAAGGTTATAAGCTATGCCTCACCATTAATAAACGATAAAAACAATAAAAATTTAGAGGAGATTAAGCACATAGTTGGGCAGGCTTATTTTGAAAAAGAAGATTATGAAAATGCAGCTCCGTTAATTGATGCCTACATTAGTAGTGCTACTAAAGTGAGTAAGGAAGAAATGTACCAGTTGGCTTTTGCTCAGTATAAAACCGGGCAATACACAAAAGCCTTAGAAAACTTTAAAGATTTAAGCATTGTAGATGATTCTTTAGGGCAAAATGCTTTGTATTGCTTAGGTGATTGCTATTTAAAAACCAACCAAAAAGATAAAGCAAAAGATGCCCTTCAGCAAGCTTCAAATATGGATTATGACCCATTGATAAAAGAAGTGGCAAGTTTTGAAAGTGGCAAGTTGGCTTATGAGCTCAATTTTACCAGCCAAGCCATTAATAAGCTTACGGCTTTTATAAATAAATATCCAAAAAGTGTTTATAAAAATGAAGCAGGAAAAATATTAGGAGAAGCCCTATTGGCTACAAAAAACTTTAGCAAAGCTATAGAAATAATAGAAGAATATAATATTACGGGTCCTAATGTAGATAAAGTATATCAGCAGGTAAGCTATTACAGAGCCGTAGAACTTTTTAACGATAAAGAGTATGACCTTTCTTTGGCTATAGTTAATAAATCATTAAAGAAAAATATAGATGATGACATAACTGCTTTAGCCACATTTTTAAAAGGCAATTTATTGTTTGAAAAAGAAGATTATCCTAATGCGGCTAAAAATTATTTTGCTTTTAAAAACTATAGAAGTTCAAGTAATGAAAACAAATTTGCCTCTAAAGCACTTGCCGATTATAATATAGCCTACTGTTATTTTAAAGAAGAAGATTACGCCCCGGCATCTACCTACTTTGAAAAATCAATATTGAATGCTAACAGTTTAAATTTAACCAATAAGCAAATAATACCGGATGCTTTTTTAAGAAATGCCGACTGCTTATTTATGACAAAAAACTATGAAAAAGCCATACAAAATTATGATGAAATAATAAATAACAATTGGCAAGGTGCGGCTTATGCTTTGGTGCAAAAAAGTGTGATAAATGGTTTGCAAGGCAATCAAACCGAAAAAATAAACACCTTAGAGTTTTTAAATAGAACCTATCCAAACAATATTTATCAAGATTATTCGCTTTTTGAAATAGGAAATGCATACATAGCAGAGGGCAATCTGAATAAAGCTATCTCAACATTAAATAAGTTGATTAATGAATTTCCTTCCAGTACTTATGTGCCAAAGGCATATTTAAAACTGGGATTGAGTTATTTTAATATGCAGCAAGAAGAAAAAGCACTTAAAGCATATAAAGATGTAGTGCTTAAATTTCCTAAAACAGATGAAGCTCAAGAAGCATTGCTGGCACTTAAAGAGTTGTATGTTTACCTTGGCAGACCAGACGATTATTTAGATTTTGTGCAAAATCAAGCAGGAATTAATTTATCTACTACAGAGCAAGACCAGTTGATGTTTGAAAGTGCCGAAAATCAATATATAAACGGGAATTGTACGGATGCCATAACTTCTTTAACAAAATATATAGATAAATTCCCTAAAGGAAATGACATATTAAATGCTCATTATTTTAGAGCAGATTGCTTATTTAAAGGCAATGATTTTCAAAATGCTTACTTTGATTATATAAGAATAAACGAATTTGGTGCTAATAAATACCAAGAAGAAGCCTTGCTAAAAGCCACATATATAGCCTATGAAAAAAATAAGGATTATGCAGGAGCTTTATCGCTGTATGAGCAACTGTATAAAGTGGCTACCATGCAAAGCAATCAAGAAATAGCTCTTATAGGTATGCTACGAAGCAATTACAAACTTAAAAATTATACTAAAGTTTTAGAAGATGCCGATAAAGTACTAAGCAATAATTCTATTAACACAGATGTTAAAACAGAAGCTACTTTTTATAAAGCTAAAGCCCATTTTGAATTGCAACAATACAATTTAGCAAAATCGGGGTTTGAGCAAATAGTAAATACCGTTTCTAATAGTGCCATAAAAGCAGAATCAGCATATAGTTTAGCCTTTATTTTAAATAAAAATGCTCAGTATGAACAGTCTAATACAGCCTGTTTTAAAATTAAGGACGAATATGCTTCTTACGAATATTGGGTAGTTAAAACATTTATTCTTATAGCCGATAATTATCAAGCTTTAGATAATATTTTCCAGGCTAAAGCTACGCTACAAAGCATAGTAGATAACTACAAAGGCGATGAAACTTTACTAAATGAAGCTAAAGCGAAATTAGAAAAATTAAAGCAACTTGAAATAGAAAATAGCAAGTTAGATTTAAACCCACAAGAACAAGATACCATTCAATTTGACAATAAATAAAAGTAATATAACAATGAAGAAGTTACTAATCATATTAGCTGTAAGTTTTTTGAGTGGCAGTATTACTTTTGCTCAAGAAGAAGATGAAAATTTAGGCTCGGAAGACATTATAGTGGTTAAAGACTACGAAGCCAGAATAGCCGATGCCAAAAAAGTAAATGTAAATCCAAGTATTCCCGAAATAGAGGTAGAAAAAGTTAGCTTAGATTACAATTTGCCGAGCAGATTAATGAGTTTAAACTATCCTGCACACCAGCTTAGACCCTATTCAATGCCAAAACTTAAAGACATTAAGTACAAACATTCTTATGTGAAATTGGGTTTTGGTACACAGTTTTCGCCATTGGCAGAGCTTATGTATATTAATAAAGATGTAAAAAACTTAACTTTTGGTGGATATTACCGCCATTTTTCGGCTTACGGGCAAAAAAGAGAAAACCAGAAATTTAGAGATAATAAACTGAATGTTTTTACCAATTATGTAATTAAAAATTTTGAAATAGGAGCGGAATTTGATTTTCGCCAAGATGTAGATTATTTTTATGGATACAACCAAGAAGATACATCTTTTACAGCCAAAGAAGTAATGCACAGAGTGAGAGATATAGGCGGTAAAATTTATTTAAAAAATTCTAAGCTTAACAAAAAGAATGTTGACCATAAGCAAACCATAAGTACTTTGTTTACCAATGATAATTTTAATGTGAACGAATGGTTTGTAAACTACGATTTAGATGTTACCAAAGTACTTAAAAACAAACACTTTTTTAATGTAAATGGAAATGTAGATATTAGCAATTACATTCCTTCGGCACCGGGAAGAGGCGATTTAGAACGAGAAATTTTCCAATTTGGTGGAGGCTATACTTTTAATAATGACGACTGGAAATTAAATGCAGGAATTATATTTGCCGTAGGCGATATTAACGACCAGCAACAATTTAATGTATATCCAAAAATCTATTCTGAAAAGAGATTGTACAAAAATCACTTGCTGTTTTATACAGGTTGGAGTCGTAGGCTAATAAAAAATACTTATGCTGAGTTTGTAAAAGAAAACCCATATATCAATTATGATATTATGCTGGAAAACAGCCGTGTAGAAGACCGTATGGCAGGTTTTAAAGGAGCGTATAAAGGATTTACTTACAATGCTCGTTTTTCAAACAAAGTAGTAAAACAACTACCACTTTATGTAAATGACAGTACAGATATGAAGCGTTTTGATATAGTGTATGACAAAAATACTACGGTAATAAATGTTAATTTAGAAATGGGATATGAGTGGGATGAAAAATTGAAATCGTTACTAACTTTTGATTTAAACCTATATGAGCCGGATGGAGAAGCCAAAGCATGGCACATGCCTATGATAAACACTAATTTTTCTACTTCATATTTATTAAAGAAAAAAGTGCTGTTGAGAGCAGAGATTTTTGGTGTGGCTGGTGCTTTTGCTAAAGCTCAAAATGGCGATGCCGTAAAAATTAAGGGTATGGCAGATATAAATATTGGAGCAGATTATCAGTTTACAAAATATTTATCTTTCTTTGCACAGCTAAATAATTTAGCCAACTTTAAATACCAAAAATGGTATAATTATCCTACCTTTGGGTTTAATGCCATGGTGGGCGTGCAATTTAGATATTGATGGATATAAAATTTGAAAATCACTTATTAGAACTACTTACCAATAACGCTTGTGTTATTATTCCCAATTTTGGTGGATTTATAAATAAAGACATTTCCAGCCAAATAAATGGTGCTGTTATAACGCCACCGTCTAAGCAGTTGGCTTTTAACCAATATCTTACTCATGATGATGAGCTACTAACCGGGGCTTTAATGCAGGCACACCAGTTAAGTTATGAAGATGCTAAAAATAAAGTGCTTAATTATTCTAATCACATACAATATAGTTTAAAAAAGCATCATCAGTTTAAGATAAATAAAATAGGTTCTTTTAAGGTAAATGAGCAAAATCAAATAGTTTTTCAGCCATTTTTAAATAATTTGTCGGCTAAATCTTCTTTTGGTTTGCAAGCTATACATTTTCAACCTTTGGTAAAACAAGTGGCTGAAAATAAAATTGTAGCTAAAGAAAAAGCTGAAAAAACAGAAATATTAAAAACGAAACGTAAAAAAACCAAACGTCAAGTGGCTAAAGGTGCTTTGTTTGGGTTTATTGGTTCTTTTTTACTAATGGCAGGTGTAGCCGGTTTAATGATAACCAATACACAAATAGGTACTGTAGCACATCAAAAAGCAGGTTTTTCCGATATGCTGTTTCCTAAAACCGAGCATGTAAATAGCTTTGGCAATAGAAAAATAATAGAAAGAAAAATTAAGGTGGATACTTCTACGCCTAAAGAATTAGCCGATAAAGGGCGTGTTTATACCATTTCGGAGCAAAATATAGCAGAAGGATATTATGTAGTGTTAGGTTCTTATAGTACGCAAAGCAATGCTACCCGATTAGAAGATAAACTTTTTAATGAAGGAGAAGATACTTATGTAGTTCCTGCCGATAATGGTTTTTATAGAGTGTGCAAATACGTAGGAGCAGAATATACAAAAGCTAATGAAATTCTTACAGCAGAAAGAAATGAAAGCGATAAAGATTTGTGGTTAATTAAAAATTTGAAGTAAGGAAAGGGCGTTTTACAGCTACAAATTAAAGTCCTAAATCGTATATTTCTTGAATGTCTTTTAGTTTTTCTACAAAATTTATTTTTAAGTCTATTAATTTGCCTGATGCAATATCAAAAACCCAGCCGTGTACTGTTGGTGTTTTATCTTTTAAATAGTGTTTTTGAAAAGCTGCCATTTTAATAACATTTACACATTGCTCTTCTACATTTAGTTCTACCAAACGATTGTAGCGTTCATTTTCATCTTTTATGGCATTTAATTCCTCTTTGTGTAGTCTATATACATCTCTAATGTTTCTTAGCCAAGGGTTTAAAATACCTAAATCGGCTGCTTGCATAGCGGCTTTTACGCCACCACAAAAATAATGACCGCACACTACTACGTGTTTTACATTTAAATGGTTAATGGCATATTCTATTACAGACGAAGAGCTTAAATCGTTATTAGGTACTATGTTGCCCACATTCCTATGCACAAACATTTGTCCCGGTTTAACTCCTGTCATATCTTCGGCAGTTACTCGGCTATCGCTACACCCAATGTATAATATTTCGGGTTCTTGCCCATTGGATAAATGCTTAAAAAAATCTGCATCGGTAGCTTTTTTTCCTGCTACCCACTTTTTGTTGTTTTCAAAAACCTTTTGGTACAAATTCATTGCTTAAGTACAATTAATTCTTTAAAGATAGTTTTTTTCTAAAACAAAAAAAATCCCAAGCTTTTTACTTGGGATTCTGAATGTGGGCAATGAGAGATTCGAACTCCCGACTTCTTCCGATTGTTAATCGGAATGCTCTGAACCAGCCGAGCTAATTAAAATTTCTATCTTTTTTCTGCTCTTCCATTTCTTTATTTCACTCTCTCTCGCTTTAGCTTCTTCTTTTGTTAAATATTCTTCTAAATGTACTACATCCCAATCTTTTGCCCTATTTGTAAACCCCTTGTTTGTAGCCCTATGCCTCGCTACTCTTTTTTCTATTTCATCACAGGTATAACCTACGTAATACTTATCTATATCCTGTGAGTACAATATGTAACAATAGCATCTTCCCATTTCTTTAAAACAAAAAATCCCAAGCTTTTTACTTGGGATTTTGAATGTGGGCAATGAGAGATTCGAACTCCCGACCCCCTCGGTGTAAACGAGGTGCTCTGAACCAGCTGAGCTAATTGCCCCTCGTTTTAGTTATATTAGTTCCGTCCTTTTAAAAACGGATTGCAAAGATAACTGCTATTTTTTTAAAACCAAACATTTAGTTTAAATTTTTAATTAAAAAGAGAATCTACAAAAGCCTTTTTATTAAATAGTTGCAAATGTTCTTTCCCTTCCCCTACGCCTATGTATCTTATTGGTATTTTAAACTGGTCTGTAATACCTATTGCCACGCCTCCTTTTGCCGTTCCATCAAGTTTTGTAAGTGCTAAGCAAGTTACTTCTGTAGCATCTGTAAAGGCTTTAGCTTGATGCAAGGCATTTTGCCCTGTAGAAGCATCTAAAACCAGCATAACATCATTAGGTGCATCAGGCAATACTTTTTGCATAACACGCTTAATTTTACTAAGCTCATTCATCAAATTTACTTTGTTGTGTAGCCTGCCCGCAGTATCTATTATTACTACATCGGCATTTTGTGCTTGTGCCGATTTTAGCGTATCAAAAGCAACAGAAGCAGGGTCGGCATCTTGTCCTTTTGAAACAATAGGGACTCCTGCCCTCTCTGCCCAAATTTCTAACTGATGTACGGCAGCTGCTCTAAAGGTATCGGCTGCTCCTAACACTACATTTTTACCTTCTTTCTTTAATTGGTATGCCAATTTGCCAATAGTGGTTGTTTTGCCTACGCCATTTACTCCTACCACCATTAAAACATAAGGTGTTTTTGCATTATTAGGCAAATAAGTTTCCATATCGTCAGAGTTGTTCTCTGCCAATAGCTGACTAATTTCCTCTTTCAATATTTCATTTAGCTGCGTAGTGTTTATATATTTATCTTTAGCTACTCTTTCTTCTAATCGGTCTATTATTTTTATAGTAGTTTCTAAGCCTATATCGGAAGCTATTAATGCTTCTTCTATATCGTCTAAATCATTTTCATCTACTTTAGATTTTCCGGCTACGGCTTTTGACAACTTAGAAAATAGTCCTTCTTTTGTTTTTTCCAGTCCTTTATCTAAGTCTTCCTTTTTTTCTTTATTAAAAAATTTATTAAAAAAACTCATACGCTACTTATTTTTAGGGTTAAAATTAAAAAATAAAAGCCTCTCTTAAAGGAGAAGCTTTTAACTTTATATATTAACAATTGTAAACTACAATTAGTTCTTTGCTAAAAATTCTTGAACTTTATCTTTATGTACAATTTTTTCAACAAAGCTATATGCACCTGATTTTCCGGACTTCATAGTTTTTATAACTCTTACATAGTCTTTAGAACCTTCTTGTGCTTGACGGTTTGTTTTCGCGTTTTTTGATACTTTTGCCATGATTATTTAATTTCTTTGTGAACAGTATATTTCTTTAAAATCGGGTTGTATTTTTTCAACTCAATTCTGTCAGGTGTATTTCTTCTATTTTTTGTTGTTATATAACGAGATGTACCTGCCACACCACTATCTTTGTGCTCTGTACATTCTAATATAACCTGTATTCTATTTCCTTTAGATTTTTTAGCCATTTCTTAATCCTCCTTAACTAATTTAATTTCACCTTTTTTTTCTAACTCTGTTAAATAAGCGAAAATTCCTTTTTTGTTGATTGTTCTCAATGCAGATGTGCTTACTTTTAAGCTAATCCATCTATCTAATTCCGGAACATAAAAACGTTTAAAAATTAAGTTTGGTAAAAACTTACGTTTTGTTTTCACATTTGAGTGAGAAACATTATGCCCAGAAACTGGTTTTTTTCCTGTCAATTCACATACTCTAGCCATCGCTTAATAATTTTGGACTGCAAATATCTTACAAATTATCTAATTAACAAAATAATTCTAAAGATGTTTTTTGATAAAATGGTCTATTTGTATTTAGCATAACCTGTTTCTGACAAAACAAATTCACTATCCGAAACTGTTTTTTCTGTTACGCTCAATGTTTTTAATACATTTATTTCTGTACCATTATTAGCTATTAAGGTAGTGTTAACAGGAAATCCCACTTCTTTTTTTAAAGATAATGCTTGTATTTCAACACTTTCTTTTAATAGTCCGTATAATGACTTTAAAGGAACATCAATATTTGGCAAATATTCTACGTTGTATTCCCCTTTTTCTCCTAAAACATTTAATGTTTTAGATGCTGTTCCATTATACTTGCTGTTTTTAATATCTCCTACGCTTATATTTCCCAAATTAGATGAAATATCTTGCTGCTTAACTTCGGCATATATGATTTTGCCGTCTTCATTTTTTACCTCATCGTTAAATACTATTACGTTATTTGTATTCAAGTTAGGTATAATAGTAACAGATTCTCCAGTAGGGGCTTTAATAATTAGTTTAATCTTATCGCCTTTTATAAACCAAGTTACGTTGCTCAATACACCTGTATTTTCCACAAGCATTTGTTGTTCTATTATCCCTTCAAAAGCAAACAGCTTTGCAAAAATAAATAAACTTAAAACTACAGTTGTTATTATATTCTTTTTCATAAATAAAAATTAAATATTAAATTATGGTTGAACAGGACCTTTGATTAAGAAATTGGGTACTACTAAATCTTGTGTAGGTACATTATTAGTTTTTATAGCTATACCCGGTGCTCCACCTTGAGAAATTGGTAATGTATAAGAAAATGTTTGATTTAGTAATGTTATATTTCCTATGATTGGAATACTTACAGAAACATTCACATTGGCACCTATGCTTCCTGCACCACTAGTGCCCGGCTGTCCAAAATCGCCACCATCGCCACCATTAAGGCTTACAAATGGCGTAACTGTAGCCGGACCCGCACTAAATGATGTAGAATAACTTAAAATACCACCTACTCCCGGTATAGATGTTGGTCCTACTGTGGCATCTGTACCTAAATCTAATAATGAAGGACCTATTACTGTTCCGGACGAACCAGGAGAGTTTCCTGCCAAACCGCCAGAAGCACCACCGCCACCGGTAACACCGGCCTCCAATATAACCAATGTACCTACTATAGGTAAAGATGGAGTAGCTACAACTCCTCCAACAGAACCACCACCACCGCCACCGGAGTAAACACCACCCTGTAAGTCAAAGGTAGTTCTACAAGTAAGTTCCAAAGCATCTCCGCCTACTTCTCCAGGAGGAGCAAAACTTGGATTGGATATTAAGTTTGTTAAATTAGCACCATTTCCTCCTTTAGCATATATATATCCTTTGTTTCTTAAGCCTACATGAGAGTTGGGGTCTAACGAGCCCCAAGACATAGCATAATCATTAGTTGATGTGGCACTAATTTCTACATTTTGAGCTATATCAAGGACAACGCAAACAGGTGTGCCTACTCCCGGCAATGAAAAATCTGTTTGCAAATCTACATCTTGAAGTGGTGCTGCTATATTTACAAGAATACAAGGTTCTACTTCTACAGTTACACCTTGAAAGTAAACATTTTGCCCACATACACTTTGAATTATCAATGGATAAGTGCCTGGTGGTGCCCAAATATTGGCATATACTTTTACTATTACTGTACCTACAGAATCTATTATAGGATTTTCAACAGTAACAGACATTCCTTGTGGCAATGAAGCTAATACAGCCGTGGCTATACTATCTGTACCGTTTAATTTGGTAATATCTATTTCAAAATAAGCGGTATCATTTAAAGTTCTATCAATAGTGGCAAAACCTTGATTAACAGAAGAAATAAATTCACACTCTTGGCAGTTTTTTTGATACGCTTTTAACCAACACTCATTATTATAGTAGTATATTAAACTATCTTCCGTATTATAAATTACTAAACCATTAGTAGGGTTTTGCATTGATGTCATTTGTGTGGTAGTAAGCCTGGGTAATAACAAACCTTTTTCATCTGAGAATAAATCTAATATAGCATTAGAATCTGGCTGTAAAATATTAATACCTACTTGAGCTTTAATAGTGCCAAATGCAAACAAGAGAAAGATGGAAAATGAGAGTAGTAATTTCTTCATGTTGTATAAAATTTGAACTTTAATTGTTAATTGGCTACTAAAGTAAAAAAAATTAATTACTTTTAACCAAAATTAAGTAATTATTTAAAATTGTATGAAACAAATTTACATAATCATAGTCGTATTTTTCTCTTTTTACACAGTTTCTGTTAAGTCTCAAGATTTTTTGAGCAATAATAGTGGCTTAGTATCTATTAAAGATGGTGCTTTTATTTCTGTATTAGGCGATGTCTATTTGGAAAATAATGGCATTTTTGATAATTCCGATACTATTTTCTTTACTAATGATTGGATTAACAATGCCGGAAACACAGGATTTAGCTCTATAGGAGAAGGTTTTGTTTATATGATAGGCGAAGACCAAAGAATTAGAGGTGTTGACGAAACACATTTTTACAACCTACTTTTAAGAACTGGCGGTACTAAATTTGGCGATTTAGATGTTTATGTAGATGGATTTTTAGATTTAGCTTTCTTAGAAATGAACATGGACACCAACGTAGTATATGTTACCGACCCGGCATTGGATGCCACAAGAAATACTACGGGTTTTGTTAGTAGCTTAGAAAATGGTGGTATTTCCAGAGTAACTAATCAAAATGATGTTTATTTATTTCCTGTAGGTTCTACTATATATGATACTATATATAGACCCATAGAAATAACCACTACAGATGCCCCTCAAACTTACCGAGTGCGTTTTGCCGATACCGATGCTACTTATGAAGGCTACGACCGAGACAAACGTGCTTTATTAATTTGTGATATTAATGAAAACTATTACCATAAAATTTGGCAAGACATGGGAGCAGATAGTATAGATATTCGTTTTTTATACAAAAGTGCTGTTGACGGAACTAAATGGAACGATATAGTACATTGGAAAACTGTTCAAGAATGGCAACATGCTCCTGCCGACACTCAAATACTGGGTACTCCGTGGGATATTTTAGATGTATATAATTGGGGAGATTTTAGCACGCCTAACTATGCTTTGGCTCACACAAAACCTCACTATGCCGATGCCGGACCTGATACTACAATATATTTGTTAGATACCATTCAGCTACAAGCCAGCGGAGGAGATTTTTACACTTGGGAGCCTGCTTATCCTATTTCTTGTACTGATTGTAGTAATCCTTTATTTTGGCACGATAGCACTGCCACCATGTGGGTTTTAGTAGAAGACTTAGACAACTGTAAAGATATAGATAGCATAACGGTAACTGTAGATGAAAGAATGACACAAGAAGGGCCTTTTATTCCTTCGGGAATTTCGCCAAACGGAGATGGTGTTAATGATTTTTGGTACATTAGATGGCTATATAGATATCCAGATAATAGCGTAACCATTTTAAACAGATGGGAAGATATTGTTTATCAAACCGATAATTATCAAAATGACTGGTATGGTACGTGGAACGGCAAGAAGCTACCAGAAGGAACATACTTCTATATTCTTAAGATAAAAGAAAACGGAGAAGTAACACAAAATTATACCGGACCAATTACCATAATTGAATAACTAATTAAAACCTATTATTATGAAAAAACTTTTTACCTTTTCATTCATTTTACTAAGTTTTTCGTTAATTGCTCAGCAATTACCAGATTTTAGTTTATTTAGAGAAAATGCGTTTTTATATAATCCGGCAGTAGCAGGAACAGAACAAGCTTCAGTAATTAATTTGTCTGCCAGAAAACAATGGACTAACATTAAAAGGTCGCCATTAACCGTTACCGCTTCATTCCATACTAGTTTACCTAATAAAAACATTGGCTTAGGAGCTATTATTTTTAATGATTTTATAGGTCCTACAAATTATACAGGCTTAACCGGCTCTTTTGCATACAATTTAGTTCTATCAAGAGATTTAAGAGGTGTAAGTCATTACAAAGTTCTGTCTTTCGGATTGGCGGCCAGCATTGTTCAGTACAGAATTAATGGGAACCAAATAGATTTAGACCAACCCAATGATAACGCCATATTAAACGGAAAATCATCTCAGTTTTTCCCAGATGCAGCTTTTGGAGTGTATTATAAAAGTAGAACACTTTTTGCCAGCGTTTCTATTCCTCAATTATTGCACTTAAATGTACCTTTTAAAGGAGATAATGGACAAAAAACTAAGTTTAAGAAAATGCAGCATTACTATGCAATGTTTGGTGGCAGAATTTTCTTTGGCAAAGATAAAGTTACACAAGAATCTAAAGACAAATTTTATTTAGAACCTGCATTTAACTTCCACTACGTTATAGGAAGTATTCCTCAGGCTATGATTTCTGCCCGATTTGCCATGAAAGATGTATTTTTTGTTGGTTTAGGTTATAGAAGTATTCAAAATATGATGATGGAAGGAGGCTTTACCATTAAAAAGCAATTCAGCATATTTTATTCTTACGATATGGCTTTTGGAAGTGTGCGTAAAGATGCCGGACAAGTACACGAAGTAGGATTAAAATACAAATTCAATAAAAATTTAGGTTCTTTTTAATGGCACTGTTCCATTAACTGCTTTATCTCTTTTTGATTATAAAACTTTTTCTCTTTAGTAAATTTCTTGCTAATGTAATTAGTGATATTTAATATCTCTATTTCCGTTAAATCTTTAAGCGGTAGCATTTCTTCGGCATATACAACCCCATTTACTTCAATAGTATCTTTTAAACCATTGGTAATAATACAAGGTACGCTGTTCATGTTATTTTCAAGCCAATCGGAAGCGAGAGGTGGTAATAATTTTTCAAAACCTTCGCCATTATTGCCGTGGCAAGTAGCACAGTGTGTTTTATAAGAAATAGCTCCACTATCTTTAGCTAAAGCATTTATAGATTTAGATAACAACCAAAACCCTAAAATAGCAACTACGGCAACTATAGCTGTTTTTTTCCTACCTTTCATCTAATAATACGTGTATATCATCTATTATTTTAGGAATTTCTTCATCTCTCGTGCCGTCATAATAACCCCTTATGTATTTATTTTTATCTACAAGCAAAAAATAACCATTATGCTCAAATCCTCCGGGAACAGTACTATCTTCATAAGCCAAAATAGAGAAAAATTTAGCTAAATCATAAATATCGTCTTTCTCTCCCGTTACAAAATGCCATGTATCATTATCCTCTATTCCCGATTTTAAGGCATAAGCATTCAGCTGCTCTACAGTATCTCTTTTAGGGTCTATAGAAACCGACATTATTTTCACATCTCCATTTTCTTTAAATTCTTTATAAACATCAACCATGTTTTTAGTCATTATGGGGCAAATAGAAGGGCAAGAAGTAAAGAAAAAATCTACCACATAAATATCATCTTTAAATGTTTCGGCACTTACAGCCTCATTTTTTTGGTCGGTAAAATTAAATGCAGGAACTTGTTGCGTTACCGATTCTCCATTTATTACTTTTTTGCCATAAAAAGGCAACTCTTTTTTTTGGCTACAAGAATACAACAATAAAAAGGCAATAGTTATAAAGGCTAAATTTTTCATAGTTTCTAATTAAAATGCAAAGTTCGCAAAAGTTACATTCAAAAACCTTTAAAACTATTTTTAAAATAAGAAATAGTAATCTTTTTTAACTAATTTAGCTTCATTATGACAAGAAAAATTATTTTAAATCTATTTTTATACAGTTTGTTGTTTGTTCAGTTTAGCAATGCTCAAAATGAACACACGTTTAATTATGCAAGACAAAACACTATTAATTTAAGCAACCAAGGAGTAGCGTGGCAAGCCAATGTGTTTTCTACAGAAGCTGCCTATCCCGGCTCAGATTCATACAGAGCTTATTTACAGCAACTCAAAATGCTTAGATACGATGGCGTGGAAAGAGGTGGTAGTAAAAAATATACAGTAAAGAAAACTACAAGTGAAACGCCTATAAAATCTACGGGTTTTAAGGCTAATAATTTTGGTGGCATACCTAATGATAATGATTTGGCTATTTCTAATGACGGAAAAATAGTTTCTGTAACCAACTCTACCATGAATGTATATGATGAAAGTGGAACGGAATTATTGGTAGTTGATTTACAAGATTTTGCCGATTCTTTAGCTTTAAATGGAAGTTCATACGACCCAAAAGTAATATACGACCCAGACGAAGACCGTTTTATAATGGTGTTTTTAAATGGGAATGATGCTACTCAAACATCAATAGTGTTAGCTTTTTCTCAAACTAACGACCCTACTCAAAACTGGAATTTATACTACTTAGCAGGCAATCCCTTTAATAATAATGCTTGGTCCGATTTTCCAATGATAGCCATAACTAAACAAGATTTTTATGTAACGGTTAATCATATTAATTCAGACTCGGCTTCTTGGCAAACTGGTTTTATGCAAAGCGTAATTTGGCAAGTACAAAAAGCCGAAGGCTACAATGGCAATACCATAACAAGCAAAGTGCATAACAACATAAAATACAACAATAGATTTATCAGAAATTTAATGCCCGTAAAAGGTGGTTTTGACATTAAAAATGAAGAAATGTATTTTGTTTCTAACAGAAATTTTGACCTTGAAAACGACACGTTCTTTTTAGTGCATATTCCGCAATCTTTGAGTAGCAATGCCAATGTGGGATATACTACCCAAGCTGTATTAGCTAATAATGTTTATGGTTTGCCACCCAATGCCCGACAAACTAACAATACTTTTTTACAAACAAATGATGCCCGCCCACTTAGTGGCTTTATAGAAAACGGCATTATTAATTTTGTAGGAAATACTGTAGATACCGCTTCTAATTTAGCAAGTATTTATCACGCCAAATTAAGTGTAATGAATACCAATTTATTTGTTGATTTGCATATAATAAGCGATACAATTATTGAGTATGGCTACCCAAATATCTCTTTTACGGGATTTTCTAATTTTGACGAACAAGCCATTATTTCTTTTAATCATACTTCTATTGATAGTTTCCCGGGTATGTCTGCTATTTTTTATGATGTAAATGATGGCTACTCTGAAAGACTACATTTAAAAAGTGGTAATACTTTTGTAAACCTAATAAGCGGAAATAATGAACGCTGGGGAGATTATAGCGGTAGCCAAAAAAGATACAATAAACCTGGCGAAGTATGGATAAGTGGCTTTGTAGGGAAATATTTAACTTCCGGTATTAGCAGAAACAGGCACGAAACTTACGTTTATAAACTGGCTACTCCAGATAGCACTTATTTAACAGACAGCACACTTAATACTATAAGTAATAATATTGCTCAATCAAGTGCTAAAATTTATCCTAATCCTGTAAATGACAACCACATTTTTATTGATTTTGAAAGTGAAATTGCTCAAAATGTTAGTTTCTATGTATATACTGTAGATGGAAAAATAATAGATAAAATAATAACCGATAAAGTGAAAAAAGGCAAAAATACTTTAACATTATCTACACAAAAATTAACAACAGGTGTTTACCTTATAAAGGCAACAGACCAAAATAATAATCTTATTTTTACAAGCAAAATAATTAAAAACTAAGCTTTGGTTTGGCTTAAAATATCAATAGAAAGCATAATTCTTGCCATTAAAGAATTGCTTAGCAATAAATTTAGAGCTTTTCTTTCTTTGTTGGGTATTTCTATAGCTATACTTTGCTTAATTTCTGTTTTTGCGGCAGTAGATTCTTTAGAAAAAAACCTACGCAGTAGCGTTGACAGCTTAGGAAG
Organism: Chitinophagales bacterium; assembly: GCA_020635995.1. Lineage (NCBI taxonomy): Bacteria > Pseudomonadati > Bacteroidota > Chitinophagia > Chitinophagales > Chitinophagales bacterium. Next base: position 156,834 of record JACJYS010000002.1, read on the forward strand.
CAACATTATTTATATAAATAAATGGCCCTGGCTAATGGTAGAAGATTATCCTTGGTGGAAATTTGTGCAACGCCCGGAAGTTTCAAGAGAAGATTATTTTGCTTTAAATGGAAATGTAAAAACAGCCGAAGCACTTGCATTATGGCGATGGGTGCAAATGGCAACAGTACAATACAAAGATAACCAGCTTGAAGAAATAAGCATTTTTGGTGTTACTAAAGATTATATTAAAGTTCGCGATATGAGTTTTTCGGCAGGAAGATATTTTAGCGACTTGGAATTTAACTCCACTCAAAATGGCGTGCTAATAGGACACGAAATTGCAGAGTTCTTTTTTGACACACCTCAAAAAGCCATAGGCAAAAAGATAAAATATGCCGGCATAGAACTAAAAGTTGTAGGCGTAATGGCTAAGGAAGGTCAAGATGTGCTGGGTATTAATGCCAATTTTGGATTGGATAATACTATGTATATTACCGATAAATTTGCCGATAGCAATTTAAACCCTCCTTTTGAGTCGGGGCCATCTATTTTAGCCAAAGCAAAACCCGGTGTTTCGCTTGAAGAATTAGAAGCAGAGCTTGTAGGACGGATGCGTATAGCACGTAAACTTTCTCCTAAGCAAGATGATAATTTCTCTTTAAACAAAATTAGCCTTATAACGGGCGTTTTTGACCAAGTTTTTAGTTTTATTTATGTTGCAGGATTTGTTATTGGCATTTTTTCGCTAATTGTGGGAGCTTTTGGTGTAGCCAATATTATGTTTGTAAGTGTAAGGGAAAGAACTAACATTATTGGAATAAAAAAAGCTTTGGGAGCAAAAAAAATCTACATTCTTTTAGAGTTTATTATTGAAGCTATAATTTTATGTTTAGTCGGTGGATTGTTGGGTTTATTTGCTGTTTTCTCTTTATTTTTCATTATAAATATAGCCATGCAAGGTAGCGAATTAAACTTTCAAATATCGCTGTTCAATTTAGGTTTAGGTTTATTTATATCTATAAGTGTAGGTTTGCTGGCAGGTATTATTCCCGCAGTAATGGCTGCCAATATGAAACCCGTAGATGCTATTAGAAGCTAATAACCTGAGTTCGGTTAATATCTTCTTTGTTTGCCGGCTATTAAAATTCCAAAAGTAACTTGCCCTAAAGGGAAAGCAATAAAATCAGTTGAAATTATGGCGTCATTATTATTGGCTATAGCATCGGCTGGCAACCCTATGTTTTTAGCATGTCTAAAATACATACCTAAGCCTGCTGTCAATTCAAATCCTACTTTTTTATTAGGCTTTAACATTTGAAAACCAAATTTAGGGATTAAACTGTATGCTTGAATTAATCTGTGATAATCCATAGCTTCGTAGTACGAGCCATTGTGCCTGCTTACATATTCATCTTTATGTATCTCAAATTTAGTTTTGTAAAACAAAGCAGGTGTTATAAATATTCCGGTTTTCACATTTCTGGCAAAATAGATTCTTGGCTCTAAGCCGACTTTAAATCCATGAAAATCATAATTGCTTAATTGATTGTACGCAGGATTCAAATAATTATTAGTATAACCCACCATGGTATAAATACCAAATTTTTTATTAATACTTTGCTCAAAACCAACATTTAAACTTGGCGTAGCAAAATCTAACAAAGAAGTAAAAGGAATAGTGAAAGCGTGCTTAAAAAATGGACTTTCTACTTTGCCATTTTCTTTCAATTCTGGTATAGCAAAACTATCCATATCTTTTTGCTCATAGTCTTGAGCGTTTATAGCAGTAGCTACAACTATAAAAAATAAAAATATTAACTTTTTCATTCTAAAAATTTACTGCAAAATAAGACAAATTTGTAATATTATTCACATCGTTATAATTAAACTGACGTAAACCATCGGTACAAACCACTAATAAATGATTGTTTTTAGCTATTACATCATTGGCGGTAAAACCCGGTATATTTGCCACTAAACTTGGTTGCGTAGGTTGAGAAATATCATAAACATCAATACCCGTATTATCTACACAAATAAACAGCAAATCATTATCTACAGCCAAACCTTTAGGGTTATTCATAGGAATAGTATTAACCATATATGGAGAAGTAGGATTTTGAATATTTATGATTTCCAATCTGTTGTTTTGCGAAATATTGCCTCCGCAAACTCTGTTTGACCGTAGTGTAACATAAGCGTAATCTCCTTGAGCTACCACAGGATCGCAAGTTTCTATATGCTCATAATTAGATAATTGCATAGGCACGCCATTAACATCTGTTTCATAAATAAACATTCCCGTAGTACTACCTATAAGCAAGTAGCCTTCAAAAGGGTAAAGTGTTTCTATACCAAAACCCACATCTTGCTTGTTTTTTAGCACTGGCGAAGCTTCATTACTTACATCATAAGTAGCTAAAGAGCTATTATCTACCACATATAAATAATTATCTACCAGCACAAAACGAGCCATAGAGCCTCCCGTGCCATTAGGGTTTTCTGTATAAATATCGCTATTGTCTTTGCTACAAGAGAAAAGAACAACAAAAACCAATAAAATAAAACTTAACTTTCTCATTATCTATAACATTTTGGTTTAGTTAATGTAGTTTCTTCCCACGATACTACCATACCTTTGCTTTCATCTACACACTCAAAATAACCACTATAACCAGAAGGTAAGTTTAATATATTTTCATCAAGATTAAATACGCCATTTAACCGACTGCTTTCCGAAACGCTTTGAAGATTGCTGATATTTATAGCTACAATATCTGCAAAATTATTGGCGTACATAGTTTGGTTTCGCACTGCTATATCCGATACTCCGGGTATTTTTATAAAGCGTATATCTGTAGGAGCAGAAGGGTTGGCATTTTCTATAACGTGCACGCCTAAACCATTTTCTACAATATAAACATACGTATCTTTTATATAGATTTTACTCCCTTTGGTAATAGCTCCCGGGGTTTCAGATGAAATGGTATTAGGATTTTCTGTTTGAGAATAAATAGGTTTTAGCCCTTCTATAGAATCCGGAACATTAAGTCCGTCATCGGTATCTTTTGTACAGCCTGCCAGTATAAACAGACCTAATACAAACGGTATTATTTTTTTCATAAAATAGTTTGTTTATGTCAAAATTAGTAAAATTTTTACATAGTACAAAATATAATACCAGCTGTTAATACTTTTGTGTTTTACAATGGTAAATGCCGTTAGAGCAATACATTTAGTACAATAAGGTGCAACCGAAATTGGACTATTATATATTCCTAATCGGTATAAATATTTTACAAGCTAAAATTATTATAACTATCCGTTATTATACCAATAATTTATGCTTTAAGAAAACATCTTGGGACGTTTAAGTAATTTTAGTTACAGTTTGTGGTCTTTTACTTTTGTCTTGATACAAAAGTAACAAAAAATCAAGACTGTAATCAAAAATACTAAAATGCTATAAAACAGACGAGGACAAATTAATGTATGCTCAATTTTAGTTTTCCTAAAGTATTTTCACTTTTAGGAGCATACTAATTTGTCTGTTTACTGTTTTTATAATTTCATTCATTTTGTATGTCTGTTTTCCACCATTTCTTAACGTATTTTTGATTAAGGTCAGATAAAAAGTGCACCTTAAGTTTGTAAGCGGGGCACCCATTAACCGAAAACTCCGTAAAAAATTAAACTGTTTGAAGAACGGAGTGATGAGTTTTTGATTTTTAGGAGTTGAGGTTATAATGGGTCGCTGAAAACTTAGTGCGATTCTTTTGTAACTTTTCTTCTAAAGAAAAGTTAATGTAAAATACTTCATAGGCATCTTTACGAATATTTATAAAATTATATATGCAAAAGGTATCTTTTTTACACTTAATTTTGTCCTTATTTCTATGACGTAGCTTTTCCCACTTTAGCCATACCTGCCGTTCCCGCTCCTAAGCTTACTATGCTTTTCATAGCTTGCTCAGATTTTACATCTAAAAATTCTATTTGCTCTTTAGTTAGTATAAATACATAGCCATTAGTTGGGTTGGGGGCTGTAGGGGCAAAAACGGTGTATGTACCTTCTTCCTCGTTTTCGTCTGTTACAAAACCTATCATTTTTGCTCCTTTGGTAAAAGGCTCTACTAAAACTACCCGAGAAAAAGGTGTTTTTTCCTTACCTATAAATTGCTGTACGGTTTCTTTAATAACAGAATAAAAAGGCAATCGACCTATGGTATTTTCTTCAAATAAACTAAAAATGGCTGTGCCTATTTGTGTGCGAACCGATAAACCTATTAAAAAACAAAGTACGGTTATAATGGCAAAAGCAATGAGTTTTACCAAGGTTACATTCCAGCTTTCGGGAAATAAACTAACTACGGGATCTAAAAAACCACCTATTATTCCTATTATCCAATTGGCTAATAAACCAAAAATGGCAAGGGGCAAAATAACCACTACTCCACCCAAAAAAGTAGTAGCCAAAAAATTTCTAAGTTTATGTTTATTCATCGTAGCTTACCTTTACTACGGCACTTTTAGGATGCGACTGGCAAGTTAGCACATAGCCTGCGGCTATTTCTTTGTCGGTTAAAGCATCGCTATCGTCCATTTTTATACTGCCTTCTATTACTTTGGCCCGGCATGTGGTGCAAGCTCCTACCATACACGCAAAAGGTGGGTCTATATCTTCATCTAATGCTCTGTCTAATATTTTATCTTTGGTATCTACATCTATTACGGTAGTTTTTCCATCGTAGGTAATGTGTACTTTGCTAACGCCTTCAAAATTATCATCTGCATTGCCTACTACAGCAGCTTCTTTGTCTTTTTCGCTTTTTTCGGTAAAATACTCTCTATGTACCTTTTCTTTTGGTATTTGAAGTACATTTAAAGCGGCACTAACGCTATCCATAAATCCACCCGGACCACACATATAAAACTGTGCATTTACATAGTTTGAATTGGTTTCTGTTCGCAGCAATTCAAGGCATTTATCTTTTGTAAGCATGCCTTCTACAAAAGGCAATTGCTCATCTGTTTTTTTCCCAAAGCCTAAAAATCCGCCTACTTTTTTGGGTTTGTCAAAAATATGAATAACCTTAAAACGACCTTCAAACTGTTTTTGAAACGCTGCAATTTCATTTCTAAATATTACAGTTTCGGTATTATAGTTGGCATAAAAAAGTGTAACGGTTGTTTTTTCTGCTTTGTGCAATGCTGTTTTTAAAATAGAAAACAAAGGCGTAATACCACTACCGCCACCAAACAAAATGAAATGAGTATTGTCGTTTTTTTCTATTTCGGCTTTAAAGTTTCCTAAAGGTTCCATGCCTTCAAGAATATCGCCTTCTTTAAGTTCTTTATTAATAAAAGTAGATACTTTGCCGCCTAAAACTTGTTTTACGGCTACGGTTAAATCTTCATTTAAAACAGGAGCAGAACACAAAGAATATGAACGATTGTAGGTTTCGCCTTTTACATTAACTCTAAAAGTAATGTACTGCCCAGGTGTGTATTCAAACGATTTTTTTAAATCTTCTGCTACTTCAAAACTAACAGCTACGGCATCACTTGTTTGCCTCTGAATAGTTTTTACTTTCAGCGTGTGGAATATTGACATATTATTTTAGTTTTTCTGTTTAGCAGAAATGGTCAAAAACTTGTTTTAAATGGTGCGAAATAGCTTCTGCATTATTGCCTTCTATTTGGTGGCGTTCTATAAAATGAACTAATTGCCCATCTTTAAACATAGCCATGCAAGGCGATGAAGGTGGATAAGGCTGAAAATATTCTCTTGCTTTAGCTACCGCTTCGCCATCTACTCCGGCAAAAACAGTTACTAAATTATCGGGCAGTTTTTCATTGTTAGTGGCTTCTATAGCAGCCGGACGAGCTCCGCCAGCGGCACAGCCACACACCGAGTTTACTACCACAAATGTAGTTCCTTCTTTTTTGCCTAATATTTCATCTACTTCTGCCGCAGTACTTAAACTTTTATAGCCTGCTTCTGTTAATTCTGCTGCCATTGGGGCAGTCATTTCTGGTGGGTACATATTTTTAATGTTTAATTATTAATGTTTAATGGTTAATTTTTAATGTTTAATGGTTAATTTTTAATGGTTAATTTTTAATGGTTAATTTTTAATGGTTAATTTCTTACTCGTTTTTAAAATGCTTGTAAGCAGTTTTATTATTTCTATAGCATCAGTATGAATACTTTTAAATTCTTTTTCACTTAAATATTTTGTTTCTTTTAATAACTCTAACCAATACATTGTTTCATTGCATTCTTTTTGTGCTATAGACAACTTATGAATAAAATCAGCTTTACTTTCTGCAAATTCGGCTTCTCTATATAATGCCCCTATACTTGTTCCTGCCCTTAATAACTGCTTGCTCAAAACAAATTCTTTTTGTTCTTCTTTAAGAATTTGATATAGTTTTACAATTCTAATTGCAAACGCATAACTTTTATTTTTAAGAACATTCTCTTTCATTAATCATTAAAAATTAACAACTAATAATTATTAAAGAAACCCAAGTTCCAGCATTGCTTCTTCACTCATCATGTCTTGATTCCACGGTGGGTCAAATACCAACTCTACACAAGCTTCTGTTACCCCTTGCACGCCTGCTACCTTGTCTTCTACTTCTTGTGGTAAAGAACCTGCCACAGGACACGATGGCGATGTTAAGGTCATTACAACTTCTGCATTCCTCTTATCATCTATATTTATTTCATATATCAAACCCAACTCGTATATATCTACAGGTATTTCAGGGTCATAAACTGTTTTTAAAGCCTCTATAATGGCTTGCTTCAATTCTTCTTTATCTCGTAATGCTTCACTCATAACATTTGCTTAGCTTTGTATTTCAATAAACTCTTATTTACAAGTTTAGAGTTCATTAACTTTGCAAAATTATGAATTATTATTTTATTACGGGCACAAGTAGTGGTATTGGAAAAGCATTAGTTGAAAGATTAATAACTTATGTTAATAACAAAGTGATAGGTTTAAGCCGAACCAATACCATACATGAAGACCAATTTGAACATCATATAATAGATTTATCTAAAACAGAAGAAACCGCTAACTTTAAATTTCCTACTCTTGAAACTGCCGATAAAATATGCCTAATCAACAATGCCGGCACTTTAGGAGATATAGAATATGTAGGAAATCTTACTTCGCAAAATATTATAGATGCTATGCAAGTTAATTTTACTGCTGTTGCTATTTTGACAAACAATTTCATAAAAACATACAAAGAAAGTAATGCAGAAAAAATAATTTTTAACATTTCATCGGGTGCAGCTAATAGTGTTTATGATGGTTGGAGCAACTACTGTAGTGCCAAGGCTGCATTAAATATGTACACGCAAGTGGTGGCTAAAGAACAACAAAACTGCAAAAATCCTGTAAAAATATATGCTATAGCTCCCGGAGTGGTAGATACCGTGATGCAAAGCGAAATTAGAAAAACGGATAAAAATAAGTTTCATAATAAAGATAAGTTTGTAGAGCTAAAAGAAAAAGGGCAGCTATATAAAGCTTACGATGTGGCTAATACTTTGGTAGCATATTTGAATGACACAGATGAAATACCTTCTTTAATTTCAAGAATTAGACTGTAATGAATAAGATTATTTTTTCCCTTTGTTTTGTAGCACTTTTTATAAATGCTAATGCCCAAATTAGCATTGCCCAAAAAGATTTTGAAAACAATGAGGTTTTTAAAAATGCTCAGTTGGCGTTTTCTATTATAGATGTTAGCAATGGCAATGAAATAGCTAAAAAAAATGAGCATACTTTAATGTATCCCGCTTCATTGCAAAAACTAATTACTACCAATATGGCTCTTATTTTGGCAGGAAAAGATTATCAATATGAAACCACAGTATATATGGGCGATAGTGTTAGCGATGGTACACTTTGGGGAAATTTAACAATAGATGCCAGTGGCGACCCAACTTTAAATTCAAGCAGTTTTAATGCAGATTTTTTAGACAAAGTAGCAAAAGCGTTAAAAGCAAAGGGAATTAGCACCATAAATGGAAATGTGTTGCTTAAAAATAAAGAAAAAGTTTTTGCTACACAAACATGGCTTTATGAAGATGTAGCCAACTACTATGCAACCATTCCTTTATTGTTTAATTATAAAGATAATAGCTATACCATTTCTTTCAAATCGGGAGCAAATAATACTACGCCCACAGTTAATAGCATAACGCCCGAAGTGCCATACACTTTTGAATATTTACTTAAAAGTAGCGAAACCGTTAAAGGAGATAATGCTTATATATTAGGCACACCATTTTCTTCGGCAAGGCAAATAACGGGAACAATAACTGCCAATACCGATAATTTTAAAATAAAAGGAGCAAACGCAAATCCTGTGTATTCTTTTGCTCAAGATTTAAGTAAGCAAATAAAAATAAGCGGATTAGAAACTAAGGATAAAAAAGAAGTTTTTTTGGCAAAAGCTGTTAGTGTTCCGCTACACGATATAGCCAAATATTGCAATTTTGAAAGTGATAATTTTTTGGCAGAAACATTATTAAAAACATTGGGACACAATACTTCAAAACACTTTAGCACAGAAGACGGAATAAAAGCTGTAAACAATTTTTTTAGTTTAAGTAAACTTAATGATAAAGAAATAATACTGAAAGACGGCAGTGGTTTATCAAGATTAAATGCTATAACGCCTAATTTTTTAAGTGAATATTTATGCACTTTTTATGAAAATAAAGATTTTGTAAAAACACTACCCATAGCAGGAGAAAGTGGAACCATGAAATATTTAAACAATGCAGGAATAAAAGGTAAAATTTTGGGGAAAAGTGGTTCGGCAGATGGTGTAATAAACTACGCAGGCTACATTAAAGCCAATAACGGAAAAACTTATGCTTTTACTATAATGACTAATAATGCCTATTCCAGCAAATCGGCTATAAGAAAAGCTATTGGAGAGTTTTTGGCAGCAGTGGTAAATATGCCATGATAGTGAAAAATATTAATGAAATATAAAGAAAGCAGAAATGACTAATAAATATTTAATTTTAGCAATAATAGTTGTAATTGTACTTTTTTCTTGCCAAGAGAATAAAGAAAAGCAGTCTGATTATGAAGAGCAAGTTTCAGAAAACATGACTGCTGACCAAGCACAAAGTTGTAGCCCAAGAATATTAAAAAGGAATACAGAAAATGGCTTGATATTACTTTCAGATAAGCAATTGGAAGAAATTGAGGAAAAAGCTAAAAAAATAGATGAAAACTTGCCCATAATAGGATTATTAATGTATGATGATGTTTTGACAACAGAACTAACTGCACCTATGGATGTTTTTACCAAGCACACAGAAGACGGCAAAAAACTGTTTAATGTTATAACCATTGCCGAAACTTATGATTTTATTGTTAGTGAAGAAGGCTTAAAAATGTTTCCCGATTACACCATTGAAAATGCTCCTCAGCTGGATGTTTTAATAGTTCCAAGTGCTTATGATATGACACTTCAAGTAAAAAATAAAAATTTAGTAAACTTTATTCAAGCTCAAAATAGCAACACAAAATATACGGTAAGTAATTGTGGCGGAGCTACGCTAATTGGCGAATCGGGAGTGGCTGACGGAAAGAAAATTGTAACGTGGATTGGAGGAGGAGAAGATTTACAAAAGAATTATCCAAATTTAAAAGTTCAAAATGATGATAAAGTAAGTTTTGTAGAAGATGGCAAATTTTTATCGTCAAACGGAAATTTAGCGTCCTATATTTCTTCGCTTGAGTTATTAGAAAAAATGACAAGTGTAGAACACAGAAAATTTGTAGAGTCATACTTATATCTTGATAGACTTAAAAACTGGGATAAATAAGTTCCGTTTTTTTTATAATTTAGATACTTCTTCCGCTCTGCTCCATCAGTAAGACGTTCAGTGTTAAATTCTACTCGCCCTTGCAAGTGAGGCACGAATGAAGCAGACAGTAAAGCACAACCTAACAATTAACAAGAGTTGCTATTAACTGTCAGGTTTATTGTGATGCTTCACAAAATCCCCAATACAACAAATCTTTGATTATCAACCATCCCCCAATAACCAATTCCGTTCTCCGCCTGTGGCGGATTCATTGTACGTCATTCGGACGCAACGAAAACTTAGTTGTTAGCTGCTGTTATTTTTTTTCCAATTCAACCAATTTTTCCATTATAGTCTCAAAGAGTTTTTGGGTTATTGAAAATTTAGAAACGTGTGGTTCATACTTTGTCCGAATCAGACTTTCCGTAAATCCGTCTTTATTCGAAGCATTTTCATCATTCAAATTGCGAATACAAGAGTCTATACAATCAATTGCCTTTGCAAATTCCGATTCCCGTGTTTTTCGGTTTTCATATTCTGTCATTATTCTTTGGAATCTGTCAGGATTTGGTATAAAGGAAGAAATTTTTTCTAGTGCTTTTTCTTCTTTCTCCTGCTTTAATTTCATTTCTTCGGGATTGTTGAATTTTGCATCTCCAGCATAAACTTCCACCACATCGTGATAGAGTAGGTATTCAAATACTTTTAGTTTGTCAAGAGGTTCATTTACAAAGTCAATCACTAAATCGGCAATCAGCAGGCAACTCCAGGAATGTTCAGCACTACTTTCTTTTCTATTACCGACATTGAGTCCACGTTCAACTGTTTTGAGTTTTTCTAATTCCGTGAGACTTTTTATTAATTGTTCGATTTTCATAATTGCAGGTAACGTTTTGCATATGGCTTGTAGCGGTTTCGAAGTACTTTCCTGTCCACCGAAACCAAAGCTGGCTACTAAGCGAAAACCTTGCTGATAGCCGTTTACCCGCCATAAACTATATGTGTTGTTAGCTATCGTTTTTTATTATTATTCGTACATCATTTTTGTATGTTTTGTCTTGAAAATCAAGTACAATATTGTTGTTATCAAATTCCTTTTTAAAGTCAGTGATTGTATGCATATCATATATTCCTGAAATCTTCTCATTTTCATTCAACTTAAATCTTATTGGTGGCAAATATTCAGTCATTATTATGCTTGAGTCTTTCCCTATAGTCTTACTTATTGGAAATATGAAAATTGATTTTTCTGTTTCAAAGACATCTGCTTTTTCAAAGTCGTAATCAATCATTTCGCTTATCGATTCTCCATAATATTTGAATCTATTGCTAAATGAAACTTTTGTTGAATTGGAATCAATGTCAGCATCAAATCTTTGAGTTAAAATATATTGATTAATGGCTTTGAAATGCTGAGAAGTTCGTTTGTAGATTTTATAATGTAATGTCATTGGGAACAAATAAAAAACAAGACCATATCCTAATACATTGAATAATATTATCGAGAAAAACACAGAAACAATAAACTTAAAGGATAAGGTCGTAATAGCAAAACCGACAAAAAGAAGGATAGAAGACAGTACCATTTTCCTGTTCTTTTTCAAATTATCAAAAATGTCTGAACTATGAAGTTTTAAATACTCAAAATATGTTTCTGTTCTATAGTTCATTTAATTCTGACTAACGTCAAATATAGCAATTAAAAATCAAATAGTTAGAAATCCCAGTTCTTCATTAGTTAATCCAAATTTAGTGATTTGTTTTTGAATACGCTTCACTTAATCCCCAATAGAACTATCAACCATCCTACAACAACCGATTCCGTTCAACCTACGTTTTTATTGTACGTCCTTCGGACGCAACGAAAAGTTAGTCGTTGTGTACAGTTTTTTTGTTTTTCATTTTCCCCCAAGCCAATACTTTTACTCCTTTTGAGTAATGAATTCTACCTGGTTTTTCGTTAATTAATTTTTCAAATCTCGGATAATTCAGTTCCAATTTCTGCAAGTTGATTTCATTGATTGGCCATTCCAAATGGTGTATTTCAAATTCGTTAATAGACTTGTCAGTATCTTGGAAAAGTGCGTACCTTTCCGTTAACCATTTGTCTAATTCCGTTTTTTTGGTCAATTCTATTCCAATTTTAAATTCAATATTGAGCTTGTCATTAAATTCTAAATTTTCCGATTGATATTTGTTTTCAGTCCGTTTAATTTCCGAAAATCTATATGGAAGTTCTGAAATCCCTTTTGCTACTTTGCAGGATAAACTTTTCCCTCCTTCTATGCTCAAAAAATAAACTCCTGTTTTATTATTTGACTTAACATAAGTCCGAATATTTATTTCGTCAAAATCTGATATTGGTGGAAAAGAAGGCAAGTTTTTCGGTCTAATCTTTTCCATTGTAAAAGCGACAACTGAAATCCAAGGTTTGCCGTCAAAAAGGTCAATTTCTAATTCTTTAGGAACGAATTTTTTCAATTCGGTCAAGTCAACTTGATAATGAAGAAATATTACATTATTCCACTCTTGATAAAATTTCCAACTGTCAGTCGGAATTTTCCAAGGTCTGTGATTTGTGGTATTTAATATCTCTCTAATTTTCATTTCGCAAATTGGCTACAACGTTTTGCATATGGCTTGTAGCGGTTTCGAAGTACTTTCCTGTCCACCGAAACCAAAGCTGGCTACTAAGCGAAAACCTTGCTGATAGCCGTTTACCCGCCATAAACTATATGTGTTGTTAGCTATCGTTTTTTATTATTATTCGTACATCATTTTTGTATGTTTTGTCTTGAAAATCAAGTACAATATTGTTGTTATCAAATTCCTTTTTAAAGTCAGTGATTGTATGCATATCATATATTCCTGAAATCTTCTCATTTTCATTCAACTTAAATCTTATTGGTGGCAAATATTCAGTCATTATTATGCTTGAGTCTTTCCCTATAGTCTTACTTATTGGAAATATGAAAATTGATTTTTCTGTTTCAAAGACATCTGCTTTTTCAAAGTCGTAATCAATCATTTCGCTTATCGATTCTCCATAATATTTGAATCTATTGCTAAATGAAACTTTTGTTGAATTGGAATCAATGTCAGCATCAAATCTTTGAGTTAAAATATATTGATTAATGGCTTTGAAATGCTGAGAAGTTCGTTTGTAGATTTTATAATGTAATGTCATTGGGAACAAATAAAAAACAAGACCATATCCTAATACATTGAATAATATTATCGAGAAAAACACAGAAACAATAAACTTAAAGGATAAGGTCGTAATAGCAAAACCGACAAAAAGAAGGATAGAAGACAGTACCATTTTCCTGTTCTTTTTCAAATTATCAAAAATGTCTGAACTATGAAGTTTTAAATACTCAAAATATGTTTCTGTTCTATAGTTCATTTAATTCTGACTAACGTCAAATATAGCAATTAAAAATCAAATAGTTAGAAATCCCAGTTCTTCATTAGTTAATCCAAATTTAGTGATTTGTTTTTGAATACGCTTCACTTAATCCCCAATAGAACTATCAACCATCCTACAACAACCGATTCCGTTCAACCTACGTTTTTATTGTACGTCCTTCGGACGCAACGAAAAGTTAGTCGTTGTGTACAGTTTTTTTTTCGAATTCGCTTTTCAGTTTCTTTAATTTCTTAATTATTACATCACGATTTTTACTTAACTTAACCCACTGAGGTAAATTTGTTATCATAGAATATTTATGCCTGCCATCATCTTCTCTAAGTTTGGCTCCAACATATTCTTTTAAATAATCTAGGTGGTCGATATTATACAGCCAAAGTATATTGTCTTTTATGGTTGTTTGAAGCCAAAGGTCGAATCCAAAATAAGGGTCAGTTGGTTTGTCATTTCTGTAGCGATACCATTGAATCTCATATTCTCGTGTAGCTTTACATGTGTCACATGTAATTTCTGAAGTTTCATATGGTTCTTGTGTCGGCTGTGTTGAGTGAAATATTGCACTTCCGCAATTTCCGCATGCTCGGTTAATAAACCCCTGAACATAGCCTGACCAACTTTTCTCGTCTGCTTCTTGAAATCCACAATGACTACAATGGCAAACAGATCTATGTCCCCGTGGAAAAGGTATCGTGTACTTGGGTAGTTCAGTCTTTACCAATGCAGGTTCAGAGCATTTTGGACATTTAATCCAAATATCTTCACTAAAATACACTGTCGGATATGCAGGTTTATTAAATCTCATTTTCTAATTGTACACAACAATTGCATAAACGAACATTTATACCAAATATACTTCGTTTGTACGGAGTGCAAGATATATTATTTATTTCTTATTTTCAAATTTATTGGCTAAGAAACTTATTGGTGTAACAGCTGCTGTTATTTTATATCTGACTAAAATCATTTTCGCCAGCTATGGCTTCTTGAATATTTATAACATGATCGCCTATAAGCTCAAAACGGTTTACAAAATCAATATAAAGCACGCCCACTTTTGGCGTATAAATGCTTTTTTCTAATCTTTCAAAATGATGTGTAAAAATTTCTTTTCTCTTTCTGTTTATTTCTTTTTCTAAATTATTAGCTTCGTTAAGTGGTACATCTTTACCATTGCTAACTATGTTTTTATGCATTAATGAAATGGCTTTATTGGTAAGTAAAACCAAATCTTTTAGCTCATCTTTAGCATTGTCGGGTAGCTGTACAGATTCGCGTTTTAACCTTTCGTAGTTTTTGCATAGTTCATACATAATATCGCCTATGCGTTCTAACTCATTAGATATAGTTAATATTTGGCGAATTTCTTTTGCCGTTTCTATATTCAATTCTTCTTCTGCCACTTTAGATAAAAATTGCGATAGCTCTTCGTCTAATTTATCTGTTAATTCTTCTCTCTTTTTAATTTTTTCTATCAGCTTAAAATCATCTTTTTGCTTTTCGTAAAACAAAGAATAGACATTGCCCGACATTTTTTCTATCAATTTACCAAAATTATTCAGTTCGTTTTTTGCATTAGCAACAGATAATGTAGGCATAGCCATAATACCCGAGCCTATGTATGTTAAATGAAATTCTTCGTCTTCATCTTTTACGGTAGGTACCATTTTTATTACCATTTTGGCTAAAATATTTATAAACCACATTAAAATAATAACATTTATTAAATTAAAGGTTGTGTGAAATATAGCCATTCCAATACTGTAATTATCTTTTCCTGCAAAATTGGCTAACGACTGAAAGAAATCTGAATTTAAAAATGAGGCTATAAAATGAGTGTAAGGCTTAAAAATTATAAGCATCCATACTACTCCAATTATATTAAACAAAAAGTGAAAACGGGCGGCTCTTTTAGCGTGTACATTGGCTATGGCTGCCGCAATATTTGCCGTAACAGTTGTTCCTATATTTTCTCCTAAAACCATGGCACAGGCTAATTCAAAAGGAATCCATCCTTGTATTAAAAGTGTTAATGTAATGGCTGAAGCGGCACTACTTGACTGCACTATTAAGGTCATAATCGTACCCAAAAGCACAAACAAAAGAATAGAAGCATAAGGAAACGACAAACTGGTAAAACTCTTAACAAAAGAAAGAATTTCCGGATTGCTGTTTATATCCGGCACTGAATTTTTTAAAAAGTCTAAGCCAATAAACAATATGCCAAAACCCAATAAAAACTCTGCAAAATGCTTAGTTTTTTCTTTTTTAGAAAACAAAAACGGAAAAGAAATACCTATTAATGCGATGGCTACAGCCGTGATATTAAACTTGCCCAATACGGCAATAATCCAGAGCGTAACGGTAGTACCTATGTTAGCTCCCATTATTACACCTATAGACTCGGTTAAAGTAAGTAAACCTGCATTAACAAAGCTAACTACCATAACGGTGGTAGCAGATGAAGATTGAATTAAAGCCGTAATTAAAAAACCTGTAAAAATGCCTAAATATCTGTTTTTAGTCATTCCTTTCAGTATGTTTCTTAATTTATCTCCGGCAGCATTTTGTATGCCTTCGCTCATTAGTTTCATTCCGTAGAGGAATACGCCAAGTGAGCCTAAAATTTGTAATATTTGATAAACTACAGCCATTTATTTGTCAATATAAAAAAACAGCTCAAAATTATGACTATTTCCACGACATTTTTTTAATAGCACTATTTTTAAGATAAGAAACTTAAATCTTCCCATTTCATTTCAAAATTTTCAGTAATGATGATGGTCTTGTTATTTATCAATAAAAGATAGTAAGACATTCAAGATATTATTCATAAATTTGATGTCCACTTGGAAAATTTAATTCAATATATTGCAATAAACATGCTTGAAGGCATAGGTGCTGTTCAAGCTAAAAATTTAATTTCGTACTGCGGTGGCGTAGAAGCTGTTTTTAAACAAAAGAAAAGTCAACTGCTAAAAATACCCGGCATAGGCCCTATAACTGCCGATAATATTTTAAAAGGTACTTGTTTTAAACAAGCAGAAGAAGAAATTGAGTTTACCGAAAAAAACAATATAGAGACATTGCCCTATACTTCTTCAAAATATCCTAAAAGATTAACACATTGTACAGATAGTCCTTTGCTACTTTATAAAAAAGGAAGTGCTAATTTGAATTATGCCAAAACTATTTCAATAGTAGGCACCAGAAAAGCTACCAAATACGGCAAAGATTTTATTATACAACTTTGCGAAGATTTAAAAAACAATGAGATACAAATAATTAGTGGTTTGGCTTTAGGCATAGACGGGCAGGCACATAAAAGTGCATTAGATAATAAGCTAAGCACTGTGGCTGTTTTAGGTCATTCGTTAAATACTATTTATCCTTCTTTACATAAAAATTTAGCCGAAGATATTGTTAAAAATAACGGAGCATTATTGAGCGAATATCCCTCATTTGAGCCTATGCATCCTTCTAATTTTCCTATGAGAAACAGAATAGTGGCAGGTATGAGCGATGCGGTAATAGTAGTAGAAAGTGCGGTAAAAGGCGGTGCTATTATCACGGCAAATATTGCCAACTCATACAACAGAGATGTTTTTGCTTTGCCTGGAAGATACAAGGATAAATACTCAGCTGGATGCAATTTTTTAATAAAAACTAATAAATCGCATCTAATAGAAAATGCTAATGACTTACTCAATATAATGGGCTGGCAAACAAATGTGAAAAAGCCAAAGCAAATTCAACGGCAACTTGCCATAGATTTATCAGAAGATGAGCAAAAAGTGATAGCCACGCTTAAAGATACGGATGGCTTAGAAGTAGATTTACTTATGGTAAAAACAAACATAAATGGTAGTATGTTAGCAGCAATTTTATTGGAATTAGAATTAAAAGGAATTATTTACTCACTTCCCGGAAACCGATATATTTTAAGTTAAACACTATGAACATTAAGTTTTTTTCTTTAAAACATTTAGTTTATTTAAGAACCATAATTTGGCAGTTTTATAAAGATAAACTTTACTATGTTATAGCGGCTTCTTTCATTTTTGCTACCGCCATTTATATTTTAAACCACTTTTTTTATCCTTCCGATTTTTGGAATCAATTTGCAACAGAAAAACATATTGAAATTTGGTTTTGCGAATTTACGGATATGAAAAAACTGGTGCGACAACCCATAAACACCTTTACCAACTTATGGTATATTGTTAATGCAATTTTCTTTTTTAGCAAAGGAATTTCTGATAGCAGAAAACCCTATGCCTTTAATTTAATTACAGCCAATCCTTTTTATAGCTATGTGGCAGGTTTTGCGGCTTTATATACTTTTATAGGAAGCACTTTTTTTCATAGTTCCTTAATAGAAGTGGCTTCCGATATTGATTTTTCGGCAGTATATAGTGTTTCTTTATTTCCGCTAATGTATTATACGCATAGGTTTATTTTGCTAAAACTTAAAAAACCAACTAACGTAAAACACCCTGTAGAAACAACGATATTAGTTGCTATTTTTACCACAATATATCTCCTTCTCACGTTTGTTATTCCTATGACTTATACGCATGAAATAGTGCTAACATTTATAGCATTAACGGTAATATTGGGTTTTATCTTAGAAAAAGCTGAACCCCGAAAAACTAACAAAGCTTATCTTTTGGCGGTAAGTATTTTTATAACCGCTGCTATTATTTTCTTTAAAATGGATATAGAAAAAATAGGCTGTGTACCAGAATCTATTATACAACCGCACAGTTTATGGCATATTTGTAATGCTATGGCTATTTTTTATTTTTATTTATACATACGAAGTGAAAATTATATTCCTGAAAAAGACGAAAAATTACTACCTTTCAGAGAGCAATTTTTAGATTAAGCCTATGCCTGTTTCTGATATTTTAATAGCTGTTATTATGATACTAATAATGTTTAGTATTGGCTTAGCTATGAAACCTAAAAACTTAAAAGCTATTTTTGAAGAAAGAAAATCTTTATTGATAGGACTTTTTTTTCAAATAGTTTTTTTGCCTGTTTTTACTTTTCTTTTGCTTTCGTTTAGTAATTTACCTCCTGTTTTTAAAGCCGGATTTTTTATTGTAGCCATTTGCCCCGGTGGTACTATGTCTAATTTTATAACTTACCTGCTTAAAGGCGATATTGCCTTATCTTTTTTGCTTACTACCGTTAATACCATTATTATTTTATTTACCGTTCCTTTTTTAACGCAGTTTGCCGTTTCGCACTATATGGAACATAATCTTTTTCAAAACATAGATTTATCTATGTACATTTTAAAAGTTATTTTAGGACTTTTAATTCCGGTGTTTATTGGTTTTATTTTTAAGTATTCTTTCCCCAGAGTTTCATTTAAAATACAGCAACCGCTAAAAATCATCAATAGCGTTTTATTAGCTTTGGTTTTTACTTTAAAAATTTTTGGTAGCGAAAAATCCGGAGGAAGTGGTATTTCTTTTAATGAAATTTTAATGCTTTTACCTTTAGCATTAATTATTCATTTGGGTGCTATTTTAATTAGTTATTTTTTAAGTTTAAAACTGAATATTAAAAACATAAAAGCAAGTACTATTGGTATAGAAGTAGGGCTACAAAACACTACTTTGGCTTTGCTGATAACCAGTACTATTTTGCACAATAACGATATGAGTAAACCGGCCATAGTATTTGCTATGTTCACTTTTTTTACTACACTAATTTTTGGCTATTTGAGCCTTAATTTTAAGAGATAATAAATCTACCTTTTTGTTAAGGTAGATATTTCACTTCGCCTGCTTGCCGCAGGCAGGTTTAATATGACGAAACTGTACGGTACTCGTGGCACGACTTGGAGTCGTGCCACGAGTAAACGAGTAAAAACTTACCCTGAAAGGGTAAGAAATAGTTTAGACTATCTTGCATTAACAATTGATATTACTTTTTAAAAACTATTGGTTTGTCCCAATTTAGATAAAACATTGGGTGAAAAATAACTTGCCCTTTTGTGTTTACTTCCATTGCCGGCATAGGAACTTTAAGTATATTTAAAACCGTTAGCAGTGTTTTCCAACCTTGCTTTTTGGCTGGTAGCTGCTCAAAATCCAAATCTAAAGACAAAAAGAATCTCCTGTATTGAGGAATATCGTATCGGGTAATAATATTGCCGTCTTTATCTTCCCATTTATTTTCAAAACCGCCAAACATATCGCCTCCCATATAACCTACCGATATAGCTAACCACTTAGCTCGCGGATGCGGATTTTTCATAAATGTACTTGGCGTTACCGATACCCAAATAGCTAAGCTATTATAGTCTTTAATTAATCTTTCTATGCTTCCACTTCCATATAAATCTGTGGCACGCTGGTCTAATTGAGCATCGGCATAAGTTACTTTATGAAAAGAATATTTAGTGCGTATTCTTTGCTCTTGCCAAAGCAAATTTTGCGTAAGTGCTAAGCCACTTCCTAAGGCATTAAACCCAATATCGCTCCACGAAGCACCCCATTTATCGGAAAAACCATCAAAAATTTCTATAGAAGACTGAAACGTAAAACCTGCCAAAGCCCCGTATATAGATGCTTTAGTATTATTAACGCCACTCCAACGTAGCATTTTAGTCATAAAAACAGTTTCAAAATAAGCGGTGTGCATGTGCCCAAGTTTATCTACTTGCTTCCATTCTTTAGCATCATTAAAAAAGTGAAATTTACTACGTGGAGCATCGCTATACCATATATAGTTTAAGCCCGTCATAGTACCGGCATAAGCCAAAGTTAAACCCGTAGATAACCCAATTATTCTCGCTTTATTTAAAGAATCGGCAGGCTGAAAAAACTTTAATTTTTGTTGATTTTGAGCCAATAGTGATGCGGCACAACAAAGTGCTAACATCAATATTATTATTTTTTTACTCTTAATTTCCAAGCTAAATTTTCTATGAAAGTAATACTTTTTTAGTTTCTGAAAGTATTTCTTCTACCATTTCTGGCGTTTCTGCCTCGGCATATACTCTTAATACCGGTTCAGTGCCCGATGGACGTATCATTACATTTCTATCATTTCCTAAATGATATTTAAAGCCGTCTATATCTTCCACTTCTTCAATATTGAACTTTCCAAAAGCAGTATATTTTTTGTTTTTGCAATTTTGTATTATCTCCTGCTTTTTTTCTTCTGCTAAATGCAAATCATTTCTGTTGTACGAAAATTCGCCCACCACTTCATACACTTCATTAATCAATTCTTCTAAAGATTTTCCCGATTTAGCCATGTGTTCTAAAATAACTAAACCGTCCCATATTCCATCTCTTTCTGGAATATGTCCTTTTACAGCTATACCACCACTTTCTTCTCCACCTACCAGCACATCTTCTTTTACCATTATTTCGGCTATGTGTTTAAACCCAATAGGCGTTACCTGCACATCTATACCATAAGCCTTGCACATTTTCTTTATTTTAGGCGATACCGAAAAAGCAATAACAACTTTTCCTGTCATTTTTTTATACTTGTGCAAAATATGAATAAGCAATAAAATAATATGATGTGCATCTATAAAATGACCTTCTTTGTTGTACAAACCAATTCTATCGGCATCTCCGTCATTAGCCAAGCCAATATCTAAAGTATTATCATTAGCAATAAGTGCCGAAAATTCTAACAAATTTTTATGTATTGGCTCGGGAGCTTGCCCTTTAAAACTTGGATTATAATCGCAGTGCAATGTTTTAGCATTGGGCAATAAGCGTGGCAAAATACGCTGACCAGCACCGTACATAGCATCGTAAGCCAAGGTAAATTTTGAGTTTCTAATTACGTCCATTTCAAAGTTTGCTACAACATGATTGTAATACATATCTTCAAAATTATGTATTTCCAACATACCGTTTTTTTCAAGTTCTGTAAAACAAAATTCCTCCCGAGTTACGACATTATTAGGTATTTTATCTTCTACTTCCTGTATTTCTTTAGGAATTGTTGGCCCGCCAAAAGTTGATTTCAATTTATATCCATTATAGCTGGGCGGATTATGGCTTGCCGTTAAAATAACACCGGCCGTAGCGTTTAGCTTGTGGGTAGCCAAAGAAATCATAGGTGTAGAAACAAAGTTTTTATCAAAATGAACTTTCACATTGTTTTTAGCCATAATATCAATAACTGCTTCGGCAAACATATACCCACCAAAACGGCAATCGTAGCCTAAAACTAATGAAGGCTTTTGAGATTTTGATTTAAGCCACTCTGCTGTAGCTTGAGCCACTCTACAAACATTTTCTACGGTATATGTATCGGCTATTATAGCTCTCCAGCCATCTGTTCCAAATTTTATTTTTAGCATCTTCCTTTCTATTTTTTTTGCAAATTTACTATTGTTAAGTTTATTCTAAAAATAATAACTATAGATAGCTTGGTTTATTCCTTTCTCAGTGATATGCGAATACATGTAATAACTATAACAATCCAAATTATTGAAGATTGTACAAATTATAACAGGTATAACTTTATTGGAATAGATTTTGTATATTTAATATTGAATCAAAAACAAAAAACATGATGAATTTTATTTTATGGGCGTTATTTGGCTTGGTAGCCGGAATTATTGCCCGATTTTTAATGCCGGGAAAAGACCCTATGGGTTGGATTATGACTATACTTTTAGGTGTAGCAGGTTCATTTGTGGGTGGCTTTATCGGACAAGTTATACCTTTTTTAAAAAGTACTCCTGGCTCTAATTTTTTTATGGCAATAATAGGAGCTATTTTAATTCTTATAGTTTACCGTTTTGTAAGTAAAAAAATGTAAAAAAATACATCAACTTATTTTGTAAACGCTCACTTTTTAGTGAGCGTTTTTGTTTTTAATAGCTACTCTTTTTTCCCTATTTTTGTAACACCAATGCAATCTAAACTGCAAAATAGTATAGAATATCTTAAAGGCGTGGGACCTAAGCGAGCCGAACTGTTGCAAAAAGAATTAAACATTTTTACTTGGGAAGATTTGTTGCATCACTATCCGTTTCGTTATGTAGATAAATCTAAATTTTATGAAATTTCTGCTATAAACAATGACACACAGTACATTCAAATAAGCGGAAAACTTACAGAACTTTATACCAAAGGTGGCGGTAAAAAAATAAGATTGCACGGCACTTTTGAAGACAACACCGGCACAATAGACTTAGTGTGGTTTAGCAAGATAGATTGGATACAAAAATCATTAAAAGTAGGAGCAGAATATGTGGTGTATGGCAAACCCAAAAAATATGGCAGAAGCTACAATATTTCTCACCCCGAAATAAAAACAAGTGGCGAAATACAGCAACAAACTAATGTTTTAGATCCTATTTATAACACCACAGAAAAACTCAAAAAATTTAGTTTAGACAGTAAGGGTATTCAAAAAATAATGAAGAATTTAGTAGAGCAACTTACCCCTGCCGATATTACAGAAACACTGCCTTTTAGCGTTATAGATGCGTACAAATTAATTAGTAGATTTCAGGCACATAAAAACATTCATTTTCCTAAAGATGAGAATGTTTTAGGTAAGGCTGAGTTTAGAATTAAGCTGGAAGAACTGCTTTATATTCAATTGCGAATGTTAAAGAAAAAAATTCATAACAACATACAAAGCAAAGGTTATGTTTTTGAAACTGTAGGCGAAAATTTTAATACTTTTTACGAAAAATATCTCCCTTTTCAGCTTACCAAAGCCCAGCAACGTGTGCTTAAAGAAATAAGAAAAGATACTTTAAATGGCAAACAAATGAACCGTTTATTGCAGGGTGATGTGGGTAGCGGAAAAACCATAGTATCGCTCTTGTGTATGCTTATAGCTATAGATAATAATTTTCAGGCATGTATGATGGCTCCTACAGAAATATTGGCACAGCAACATTACGATGGCATAAAAGAGCTACTGCAAGATATGCATATAAATGTAGCTTTGCTTACGGGTTCTGTTACCGGCAAAACAAGAGAGCAACTGCTTACGGCACTGCAATATGGCGAAATTCATATTTTAATAGGCACGCATGCCGTATTAGAAGACCCTGTGGTGTTTAAAAATTTAGGCTTGGCTATAGTAGATGAGCAACATCGTTTTGGCGTGGCTCAGCGTGCAAAACTTTGGAAAAAAAACACCCTACATCCCCATAATTTGGTAATGACCGCCACGCCCATTCCACGTACTTTAGCTATGACGGTTTATGGCGATTTAGATGTATCTGTTATAGATGAATTGCCTCCGGGAAGAAAGCCTATTAAAACCTTGCACAAATACGAAACACATAGGGTAGATATTATGAATTTTGTAGAGCAGGAAATTAAAAAAGGTCGGCAGATTTACATTGTTTTTCCTCTTATTGAAGAATCTGAAGCTTTAGATTATAACCATTTAGAATACGGCTATGAAAGTTTGCGACAGCAGTATCCGCAGTATGCTATTAGTATGGTGCACGGCAGAATGAAACCTGCTGATAAAGATTTTGAAATGCAGCGTTTTGTAGAAGGAAAAACGCAAATAATGGTGGCAACAACCGTAATAGAAGTGGGCGTAAATGTGCCTAATGCCAGCGTAATGATAATAGAAAGTGCAGAGCGTTTTGGTTTAAGTCAGTTGCATCAACTTAGAGGGCGTGTAGGGCGTGGAGCCGACCAATCGTATTGTATTTTGCTTACAGGATTTAAGCTAAGCCAAGAAAGTAGAAAAAGAATGCAAATAATGACAGAGACCAACGATGGTTTTAGAATAGCCGAAGAAGATTTGAAACTAAGAGGCCCGGGAGATTTAGAAGGAACGCAACAAAGTGGCATAGTAGATTTAAGGCTGGCAAGTATTACAAAAGATAGTAAAATTTTAGGTTTAGCAAGAGAAATTGCTTTGCATATATTAAATGATGATCCGTTTTTAGATAAGCATGAAAACAACTCGTTAAAAGAGCAACTTCAGAAAGTTTATAAAAACAGAAAATGGGGAAAAATAGCATAAAAACACAATAATGAAAATAGGAATAATTAAAGAAACCAAAACACCACCGGATAGCAGAGTGTGTTTGCCACCAAAGCATTGCAAACAAATATTAAATAGCTATAGCAATATTGAAATTGTAGTGCAAGCATCGGAAAGTAGATGTTTTACTAATGAAGAATACAAGCAGGCAGGCATTTCTTTGCAAGAAGATTTATCGGATTGCGATATTTTACTTGGCGTAAAAGAAGTAAAAATTCCTACATTAATAGCCGATAAAACCTATTTTTTCTTTTCGCATACTATTAAAAAACAACCGTATAATAAAGATTTGTTAAGAAATGTTTTGGCTAAAAAAATTCAGCTGGTAGATTATGAAACGCTTACCAATGCTGAAGGAAAACGCGTAATAGCTTTTGGGCGTTGGGCGGGCATAGTGGGGGCACATAATGGCATATTAACTTGGGGAAAACGCACTAAAAAATTTAATTTAAAACCCATGAATCAATGTTTTGATTTTAATGAAGCTAAATCTTATTATGCCGATTTGAATTTAGATGGATTAAAAATTGTGTTAACAGGAACAGGCAGAGTTTCTCACGGAGCAGCGGAAGTATTAGATGAAATGAACATAAAAAAACTAAATGCTGAAGATTTTTTAAATTATAAAGGAAATGAAGCCGTTTACACCATGCTACCAACAGAATTAATGTTTGCAAAAGATGCAGACGGAACTTTTGATAATGATTTTTATAAAAATCCCACCAATTATCATGCTACGATGCGGCCGTATTTACAAAAAGGAAATTTACTTATTAATGGAATTTATTGGGACAATAAAGCACCGGCATTATTTACTTTAGATGAAATGAAAAACCCAAATTTTGGTATAAAAGTTATAGCCGATATTACTTGCGATATTGCTCCCGTGGCTTCCATTCCTTCTACAATAAAAGCAAGCACTATAGCCAATCCTATTTTTGGTTTTGATGTAACGACACACCAAGAAACCGAACCTCACAAAGAAGATGTAGTAGATATGATGACCGTAGATAATTTGCCAAACGAACTACCAAGAGATGCCAGTGAAGACTTTGGCAATCAATTTATTGAGCACGTTTTACCGGAATTATTTAACAATAAAACGGATATGATTTACCGAGCAAGCATTACTACAAAGAAAGGCACACTAAATAAACCTTATTTGTATTTAGAGGATTATGTAGCTTAGTATTATTATTAGTTTAAATATTGCGTAACGTCATTGTGGCAATCTTGCCCAAAAACAAATTCATTTACAGAACCACTCATAGTGCCACCTTGCGTAGCATACATAACACACGAAGCATTGGAGCAGTGTTTTCCCGTATTGCTCAAATGATTGCTTACCATAGTTATCCCTGCATCTACCAGTCCAATGGCATGCCCTATCTCGTGCGTTAATATTTTTTGTTCTATATGCTTTCTTTCGGTAGCATTAGTTATGTTGTTGATGGCTGGCTTAAACATTGCTACTGTATTTGATCCCATATGTAATCCAATTACTTGATTAGGTACTTGCCCCCCTGTGTAATCATAATAACCATTAACAAATATCACATACAAAGTATTTTGGCTTGCAGTGCTTGTAGTTGGTTTATATTGTTTGGCTAAATTTATTAACTCACTTTTATTAAAACTTTGTTTGTTTTGAGCAGGTAAAACTTCCATTTCACTTAAACTCTTGTCAATAATTACACTGATAGGTCTATTTCTATCGGCAAATAACTGAGTTAAATTGTTTTGTGTAAACTCAAAATTATCACCATTATAAAATCCCGAATTAGTAAACGGCTCAAAACCATCTTCATAAGCTACATCTATTCTTAGCGAAGTACTTTCTGAATAAAAATAATCTAAAGTTTCATAATCTGTAGTTGGCTCGTTGGTGTCATCACCTTTACTACATGAAACAAGTGTAATAACCGGGAGAATAATTAAAAGTAATTTCTTCATAATTCAATAATTTTTTAAACTGATAAATACCGTTGTTTACAACAAACATACTGTAATTGACTCAAAATACGAACAATAAAAATGCCATTTTTTAGCTGTCTTTTTATATAAATTTAAGATTTATACCTATTTTTATCAAAGTCAACGCCAAAACTTATGAAGAATACACTAAACGCTAACATTCTTTGGGCATTTGTTATGCTAACATTTTTATTGCTTTGCCTTGGCAGTTTGCTTAAACTAATGCATTGGAGTTTTTACAAACCTCTTCTTTTTAGTGGCATATTGCTGTATTTTCTCACTACGCTACTATTAATTATAGACATAGTTAGTCATAAAGTTTACAATTCATTTTTTTGGATAATAAGTATGCTTATTTTTCCATCTGTAACATCTGTTATTTATCTAATTAGAAGAAAAAACATTACCTCAGCAAACTAAGAAATTAGGCTCATTAATTCTAAGATAGTATTTTTGCATTATGCAATTAAACTTTAAAACCTACGGAGAAGGAGTTCCTTTAGTTATTTTACACGGACTTTTAGGTTCTTTAGATAACTGGAATACCTTAGCCAAAAAATTTGCTGAAAATCATTTTCAAGTTTTTATTATTGACCAAAGAAACCACGGTCATTCTCCCCATACTGATGAATTTAGCTACGAAATAATGGCTGATGATTTATTGGAGTTTTGCCGACAACAACAGTTAGAAAAAATAAACTTAATAGGGCACAGCATGGGCGGTAAAACAGCTATGCTTTTTGCACACCGGCACCCCGAAATGATAGATAAACTTATTATAGCAGATATAGCTCCCGTAAAATACAAACCCGGACATAATGCTATTTTTGAAGCATTGTTAAATGCCAATATTGCTACAGCAGGCACAAGAGATGAGGTAGAACAACAACTGGCTAAAACCATAAAAGAGTACAGCGTTAGGCAGTTTTTAATGAAGGGGCTAACAAGAGGAGAAAACAATGAGTTTGAATGGCGATTTAATATTCCTTCGCTGGTAAAAAACTACCCTTTAATATTAGATACTTTCAGATTAAAGCTTCCTTATTTTAGTAGTGTTTTGTTTATACGTGGCAGTAAATCTGACTATATAAATAAGAAAAGCATACAAGCCATAGAAGAATATTTTCCTAATTATGAGCTGGCAACTATAGAAGGAGCAGGGCACTGGCTACATGCCGAAAAACCTAAAGAATTTTTACAAATTTGTTTAAGATTTTTAGAAGGGTAGGTAAAAGTATAACACTATTCCCTCAAATTTATATTTTATTCAGTCTGTTTTTCAAGTATGTATTCGTTTATTGTTTTTCCGTTTAGTTCATTTTCATAAATAGTATCGCCAGCCTCTATTCCATTTCCGGCAGGTATAACTACTTCTCTATAAACAGTATCTACTTCTATAAAATTTTGCTCAAAAGATTTTACTTTATTAATAATTGTCTTTTTCTGTGGCAATACACTTTCATCTACAATAAAAAAAGAGATTATTCCTCCCAATAAAATAATAAGTGAGAACAACCCAAAAAAACTGCCAAAATTAAATCCGCCATTTCCTTTTTTACTCGGCTTATAACTGTTAAATTGTTGCTCGGCAGATAATTTATTATACACATCATTAAGCTCTAAGCTTAAATTATTTTTAGCATATTTATTTATACCTTTCATCATTTGTTTTTGCTCAATAAAGGCATTTTTAAAAACAGTATCTTCCTTTAATCGTTTTTCAAAAAGTTGCTTCTGCTCTGCTGATAAATCATCATCAAAGTATTGTATTATTAATATGTAATCTTGCTCATTCATTTTCTAATACCAATTTTTGTAGTTGTTTTAAGCACTTATACTTTTGGTTTTTAGCATTTGCCGCATTAGTATAATCCAACTCTGTAGCTAATAATTGCATGCTCTTTTTATAAAAATAAAACCCTGTGAGCAATGCCTTACATTTTTCGCCAAGTAGCTTAACTTTTTCCATAATTAAATTAATTTTTTCATCATCATCGTCTTCTTCTTTTTCTTCAAAATGTTCATTTATATCTACTTTAATATATTGCTCAAAATCAGCAATATGTACTTGCTTACTTTTATTTCTTAGTTTTTTTAACCATAAATTTCTTGCTATAGAATAAATAAATGTTTTTACAGTACATGAAAGAGAAAAGTCTTTATGCTTAGTTTTTTCAAATAAAATAATAATTGTTTCTTGAAAAATATCTTTAGCATCTTCTTTATTTCCATTGTTTTTTAAAACAAAATAATATACCATATTAAAGTGTTCTTTATATAACATTTCAAAGGCATGGCGGTTACCGGTTCGCAGCTTTTCAATTATACTAATATCTTTTGGGTTAATCTTCATTTGTTAGTTAATTCCAAATATTGATAAAGGTAACCTTTTTCATTAAGGGTTACCTTTTTTATCTATTGGTATAAACAATTGAATCAAAAATATATTAAAATGAAAAAGACATTTTTTTTAACCACCGCTTTCCTTTTGGGATTTATTATTTCTTATGCCGTAAATATAAAAACGGAAA
This sequence comes from Chitinophagales bacterium, assembly GCA_020635995.1. Classification (NCBI taxonomy): domain Bacteria; kingdom Pseudomonadati; phylum Bacteroidota; class Chitinophagia; order Chitinophagales; species Chitinophagales bacterium. The sequence goes on from JACJYS010000002.1 coordinate 185,623, forward strand.
CTATTTATTTTGAAAAAGATGCTTATACCCTTGATAATCAATCTATTCAAAAATTAGAAAAACTTTCCGGCTCCACTATGTTTTACTTAAATGGCTATACCGACAATGACGGAAGCGATAATTATAATATTAATCTATCTAAAGAAAGAGTACAATCCGTTAAAAATTATCTCATTGACAAAGGGGTATCTAAAAATAAGATAGAGACAGGTTTTTTTGGAGAGGAAAATCCTGTAAACGAAAACTTAAATGAAAAGCAAAAAACCTTAAACCGCAGAGTAGAAATAAAATACATTGACGACCCTCTTTTGAGCTTTGAAGTTGAAAAGCAATGCTTTACTATCAATAATGAAAAAGATACTATAATTGTAGGAAAAGAAGGAACCGAAATATTTTTTCCGGCTAAGGCTTTTGCCAACAAAAAAGTAGAAATAAAATTGCAAGAATTTTATAAACTACTGGATGTAATATCTGCCAATTTAACTACTACAAGTAATGGACTACCTTTAGAAACATCCGGTATGATAAATGTAGAAGCTTATGCCAATAATAAAACTCTTACACTTCAAAAAGACATTGAAATTAAATTTAATAAATTAGGGAATAATGAAGATTATACTGTTTTTTATGGCGAAACGGACAGTAAAACAATGCAACAAAATTGGGTTTCTCCTCTTAATAATAATAATGAAGTAATAGAACCAGAAAACGAACTTCTTGATTATTTTGCTTACGGCAAAAATTCTGTTTGTACCACATCTGGCGATATTCATCAAGAATTAACGGAGTATTGGAATAAATTTTGTCAAGAAGTAGATGTTTATGATTTAGAAATTGCTTCTTGTTATAACAATGCCCGAATTTCTGCAACTGTAGATACTAATGGAATAATAAAAGATATTAAAACCAATTTTAAAGAAAAAAACACAGCTTGCGATTTATATTTTAAAGAAAGAATAGCAAAATATTTTCCTAAAGCTTTTGAAACCAAAAACAAGAATTACGAATCTTATATTAATATTTCATTTGATATAGATATAAAAAACAACTCGGGTACTGCTAAAATAAAAGAACAGAAAAAAGATGAAAATTTTGACAATACGTATTACACAAATTATACTACAAATAAAATAATAATGAATAGTGCAAGACTTGGTTATATAAATTGCGACAGATATTTGAGAAATAGCTCTTTAATTTCCTTTCCCGTTGCCATATCAAACAATGCTAATGTGCGTATGGTGGTAAAAGAATACAAATCTTATTTTAGTGGCATTTCTACAACAGGCAGTGGTTATCAATTTAATAATATACCGGAAAACAAAGATGTAATTCTTATTGCCACGGTAATTAAAAATGATAAGATATTATTAGCTATTGAAGAAACTAAAACCTCAAAAGCTACTTTTAGTAATTTTAATTTTAAAGAAGTAAGCAAAGACCAATTACAAGAAGCAATGGAAAATTTGCCTTTATAATATTAAAAAAAGCACAAGATATTTCAACAACTATGTGTCTTGTGCTTTTTATCCAATTGAAATATTTAAAACAAGTTGACACCTATCACAATGCCCACATCTCAGCTCTAAAGCTTATCTTTGTGCCTTATGACAAAACATACGCCTCTATCCAATTATGGCGAGTTTGGTTTAATAGACCACCTCACTAAAAATTTTAAAATAAAGCAAAAGAGTACTATAAAAAGCGTAGGAGATGATGCTGCTGTAATTAATCACAATGGATTTGAAACGGTAGTTACTACAGATTTATTAATGGAAGGCATTCATTTTGATTTAACTTTTATGCCTTTAAAACACTTGGGCTATAAGGCTGTGGTAGTAAACCTTAGCGATGTATATGCTATGAATGCCACACCCACTCAAATAACGGTTTCCATTGCAGTTTCTAATAGATTTTCTGTAGAAGCTTTAGAGGAATTATATAGTGGTATTGAGTTGGCTTGCCGGCATTACAATGTAGATTTAATAGGTGGTGATACCACAAGCTCTGTAAAAGGATTAAATATATCTATTACTGCCTTAGGCAAAGCCAAAAAAGAAGATTTAGTATATAGAAATGGTGCCAAAGTAGGCAATTTTATATGCGTAAGTGGCAATTTAGGTGCTTCGTATATGGGTTTGCAAATATTAAACAGAGAAAAACAAGTTTTTTTAGAAAACCCTAAAATGCAACCTAAATTAGATGAGCATCAATATTTAGTAGGCAAGCAACTTAAGCCGGAAGCACGCAAAGACATTATTGAGTATTTTGAAAAATACGAAATTAAACCCACCGCTATGATAGATATTTCAGACGGTTTATCATCTGAGTTGTTTCATATATGCAAGCAATCTAATGTGGGGTGTTATATTTATGAAGCCAATGTGCCTATACATAACGATACTTACAATCAAGCTTTAGAATTTAACATGGACCCTATAACTACGGCACTAAGCGGAGGAGAGGATTATGAGTTACTTTTTACAATATCGGCAGAAGATGAAGCAAAAATAAACACCGATGAAATTGACATATCTTTTATAGGAAATATAGTAGAAAAAGAAAAAGGCAAAACACTACAAAGCCGTTCTAACCATTTGCACCAGTTAGTGGCTCAAGGTTGGAAATCTTTTTAATATAATGACACACACCACAAAAGAGAATGAATTTTTGTAAGGTTTTCTCTATCTACAACCTGAGTTCGGTTAATCTTTATGGAACAGTTTTGCCGTTTGCAGTGTTACGTACTCGTAAATTGTAGTAAAGACATGAAATGTAAATCCACTATACAGGATAAAACTTATCAATTTATTTTTCCTAAAAATGGAGAATTAAAAGATATTCAACTCCCATCTTCTTACAATTTATACGATAATGTTGATTTTATATATACTTTTCAAAATATTATAGAAAATATACGCCACCAAATTGTAATAATAAAAGAGCAAAATGAAGTAGTGGGACAGTTGTACTTTCAGTGTATGCCTTTTAAAGGCAAAGAATTGGCTACATACATACCTCAAGAGAGCAGATGCTTTTTAAACAAAACTGTAGAAGCTATAGTAGATATAGCTTTAGACAGAATAAACTGGAATTTGGCGGTGCTTGGCAATGTATTTATAACAGGCGATAACGGACAAGCTTGGTATAAAAACATAGCTCCATCTATAAAGTGGAAGTTGATAAACGAAGCTATAGAGCAATATACAAAATTAGAAAATGTAGATGCTGTTTTAATTAGCGATATAGATAATCTCCATTTAGCAGGCAGTAATTATTTGGTAGAGCAAAAATTTAGAAAATTTGAGGTAGAACCCGATTTAAAATTTTACGTTCAACCAGGCTGGAACACTTTTGACGATTATTTACAAAACCTAACTTCTAAATACAGGGTACGAACCAATAAAGTTTTAGAGAAAAGCGAAAATATTACCATTAAAAACTTAAATACTGAAGATATTCTGCAATATGAAAATCTTATTTATAAACTATATAGTAATGTAGTAAATCAAGCAGATTTTAAGCTGGCAGAAGTGCCTAAAAATTATTTTAGTAAAATGAAAAACGCCCTGCCCAATATTTTTCAAGTGCATGGTTTTTTTAAAGAAAATGAACTAATAGGTTTTGTGTGTTATTTTATAAATACGCATTGTATTAATGTAAATTTTGTAGGCATAAATTATGAGTATAACAAAACATATAGTTTATATCAGCGTATGCTGTACCATTGTATAGAAGAAGGTATAAAGCAGAAAACAGGCATGGTACATTTTGGTAGAACAGCCACAGAAATTAAAACAACAATAGGAGCTTTGCCTTTTAAATCATATTCGTTTATAAAGCACAATAGTGCTATACCCAACATAGCCATAAAGCCTCTTACTACTTATTTAAAACCCGAACCTTTTACACAAAGAAACCCTTTTAAAACGGTAGAGAAAAATAGCTTAGCAAGTTAATTTTTCTAAGTGAAGAAAGAAATTACACTTTCTTAAATTATGGGATAGCTAATATCTATAGATTTTCCTACAAATGTTCCCAGTTAAAACTATCTAACTCGCTTAAGCAGGCTTTAAGTAAATCAATAGATAAACGCACATCTTTTTTGCTACACATTTCTATAACTTGGTGTATGTGGCGTGTAGGTATAGAGATAGCTCCGGCAATAGTGCCATATTTAGCCATACGTTGCATTCCTGCGGTATCGGTGCCTCCAGCGGTTAATATTTCTGGTTGCCATTCTATTTTGTTTTTATCGGCAGTTTCTTTCATATAGCGTACCATTCGGGTATCGCACACAGTGCTACCATCTAATATTTTAATGGCTGTACCACTGCCCATTTTTGTTATTTGCTCATGCGGAGAAGACCCCGGCAAATCAAAAGCAATAGTAGTATCTAAACCAAAGCTAAAGTGTGGCTCTATATGATGTCCTGCCACCATAGCACCTCTTATGCCTATTTCTTCTTGCACTGTAAAAACGCCATAAACATCATAAGGAACTTCTGTGTTTTTAAGCTCTTTTAATGCTTCTAACAAAATAAAAACTGAAATTCGGTTATCTAAACTTTTCCCGTTTACACAATCGCCCATTTCTATTAATTCTCTTTGGCGAGTAATAGGCGTACCTACTTCTATATACTTTTCTACTTCTTCTTTAGGTAATCCTAAATCAATAAAAAAGTCGGAAATTTTAGGTGGCTTATTTCTATCTTCCGGACTCATAACGTGAATGGGCTTGCTTCCCATTACACCCACTAAATCTTTTTTGCCATGCAAAATAACTCTTTGAGCGGTTAAGGTTTTAGGGTCAAAGCCTCCCAAAGTATGAAAACGCACAAAGCCACTTTTATCTATATCTGTTACTATAAAGCCTATTTCGTCAAGGTGGGCGGCTACCATTGTTCTTTTTGAGCTGTCTTTTCCTTTTTTTAGTGCTATTAAATTGCCCATGGCATCTATGCTTACTTCATCTACATAAGGGGCAACTTGCTCTTTTATAAAGTTTCTTATTCTATTTTCAAAGCCGGGAGCTCCAGCTGTTTCAGATATTGTTGCTAAAAGTTTTACGTCTATCATATTGTGTTGTGTTTAATTTTTTGAGGGCTCAAAGGTAAGTTTTTATAATGAAATTATAGTAAGGGTTAATACTAATACCAATTGTTAATACAAAATAGTCTAATCTATTTTGTATTTTACAATGGTAAATGCCGATAGAGTAATATATTTAGTACAATAAGGCGAAGCTGAAATTGGACTATTATATATTACTAATCGGTATAATTACCATTATGTTGTATCTAAAAATCTATCCGTCTATAAAGTGAGATGCTTCCTACCGTCAGCAAGACGTGCAGGCAAAGGTAGACTTTACTCCGTTGGCAAAGACGTATAATACTAAGCACGTTTTTAAGATCCTATGAAGGTGAAACCCTTGTAACCATTAACAATTGTGTCTTTGCGAGAAAAAATACTACTAACAAATTGTACGGAAAGTCTCCCGAGAAGAATTTAGGAGCTTAAAACAGAAAATCCCGAACATTTCTGCTCGGGATTTTCCTTAGTTAGTTAGCATATAATATGCTTACTCAAACACTATCGTCATTTCTACCCTACGGTTTTCTTGACGACCAGCGGCTGTGTCATTTGAGGCTACCGGTTTAGTTTCTCCGAATCCTTTAGTTATAATTTTATCTCCAGAAACACCTTTCTTCATTAAGAAGTCTTTTACAGCATTTGCTCTTGCTTGCGATAAAGTCATATTGCTTTCAGCAGAACCTACACTATCTGTATGTCCTTCTACTAATAATCTGTAGTCTGGGTGGTCTTTCAATATTTGTGTTAAGTTATCTAAAGAAGAATAAGAAGATTTTTTGATGATAGATTTTCCTGTTTCAAACTCTAAGTTTTTGAACGCTAAATCAAGAGCTTCTTCCACTTCTTTCTCAATTATTGGACAACCGTTATTTTCTTTTGGTCCAGGAGTGTTAGGGCATTTATCTTCTTTGTTGATAACACCATCTTTGTCATCATCAGCAAATGGACAACCGTTATTTTCTTTTGGTCCTGCCACTTGTGGACAATCATCTTCGCTATCTATTAATCCATCGCCATCTGTATCTGGGCAACCATTGTATTCTTTTAATCCGGCTACTTGAGGACATTTATCTTCGCTGTCTTTTATGCCGTCTCCGTCTGTGTCTGGGCAACCTTTAAATTCTTCTATTCCTGCCACTTCAGGACATTCATCTTGGCTGTCTTGTATGCCGTCTCCGTCAGTATCCGGGCAACCTTTAAATTTCTCTACGCCTGCCACGTCCGGACATTTATCTATATCGTCAGTTATACCGTCATTATCTTTATCCGGACAACCTTGTGTAGCCCACGGTCCTGGGTCTTTTTTACAGTTGTCTTTTTTATTGCTTACATGGTCTTTGTCTTTATCCTTAATCTTTTTGGTAATAGGAATACTTAAACTCATATAAACGTTAGCATCATAAATTTTCTTTTTACCTACTAATGGCAATATATCGTTAGTACCAAAAGCTAACGGACCTACACGCATTCCTGTTCCTAAATGAACATTGCCGTGAGTATTAGCAGATACCGGCAAGTAAAAAGCAAACCATTTGTGCTCAAATCTTGGTGTAATGCTAAATTCAGAAATACCATTTGTTTTGTTAGGATTGTTTTTAAACATAGGAGCTATGCTGGCAGTGAAATTAGCATAAAAACCTTTCCATATATTATAATCTACATAAGCATTAATTTTCATTGGAGTAGGTACAGAATATTTGTCTTTACTTGCTTGTGTTTCTACAAACAATGAAGTTAAAGTATCTTGAAAATTGTTTAATCCGGTATTTTCAAAATCGTCAAAAGCTGCTCCAAAATGGTCTTCAATATCTATATTTTGTCTATCGGCATAGTATTCGCCATACACTCCATTAGAACGTTTGTATTTTGTGAATCCCATATCCATTAAACCTAAGCCAACTTTTAATTTATATTTTTCTTTGCGTGGGTCTAAATAATCCGGATTGCCGTCTAATTCATATTTATAATCGTCAATATTTGGTCTAAATTCCCAAACAGCACCTAAGTCAAAACCAACTCCAAAGCCTGAGTTAGCAAAAATTGAATTAGCACTTATATCTCCAAATTCATCGCCTACTATACTTGAATATCCAAATTTTAAGTCAGAATTATTAACACTAACCATAGAATCGTTAGGGAAAGTAACATCTAAATTTTTAGAATAAAAATAAACGTCCGCCAAACCTTGGTTAACTTTAAAAGTACCTGCAGCAGTTACAAAATGCTTCCCAGTATTTAACACCGGCATACCAAATGATAACCCATATTCTGCCCATGCATTAGCTTGAATAGAAAAATTCTTATTTTGAATGCCTACATTATATAGGTCTGCTAATTTTATTTCTTTAAAAGACATTCTTGCTAAATCTTCATCAACGCCATTTGCATTTACGTTTGTTCTAACACGGTAGTTAAAACCAATCATGAATTTTCTGTCTTTTCCAAAGTTAGCTATAAAAGAAGGTAAAGCACTTACTTCTAAGTTTTGGTAAACATTCTTTTTTCTACCGTTTAATCTTTCTACTAAGTAGTTGTCGGAAAAATCAGGATCATCAAAAGCAATATCTCTATCTTTAAATAGAGCTGTTCTTTTAATACCTAAATAATTGTTGCTCATTGTTGTTCCAAAAGAAACTACGTTCATGTGGAAAACAAAACGGCTATCAACCGCTTCTGCGGGGTTAAAGCTTAATGAATGAACACCATTCCAATTGTCTGTGTGGTGTCCCATGTTGTTTTGTGCTTTTGTTATTGCTATAGATAACAAGAAAAACACAAGTAATAGTAGGTATCTATTTCTCATAGGATTAAAAATTTTTGTTTCGTTCAATATGTTAAATTCTCTTAACAATAAATGTGCCAAATTTATATTTAAACCTGAGTTCGATTATTCGAGCTTTGTCAAAACGCTTTAAAATAGTTAGATACAAGGTTTTTTCTGAAGAAATATCGGGGTATTTCAAAGAAAAATAACGAAGTAGATGACTGTTTTAACGCGAGAAGTGTTTATTGATGTTTAGAAAAGCAATCACTTCCTGCGTTAGATTTTAACACGATAGCGTAGCTATCCCTTATAAAATCTGCCTTGTAATTAATTACTTTTCTAAATTTTGACTTTGCTGGAATAATCGAACTCAGGTTTTTAGATATACAAAAAGAATTTGTTAAATTTTATGGCAAAAATTATACATATACGACAATTGCCTTATTGACCACCATGTTTTCTTTTTCAACCTTTGCTAAATAAATTTTAAAACCTCAAAAAAATCAATCATGGGAACTACTCATTTTTACACAATTAGAATATTTGCAATTGTTTTAATCTCATACTTAGGATTAAATACTATTTCTGCAAACAATATTGCTGTTTCAAACTCATCAATTACTAATCAAAATACAGCAGGAGATTTTACGCATGTAAAATTTGACATTAGTTGGGATAACTCTTGGCGTACATCTACCCACGAAACCAACTGGGATGCAGCGTACGTATTTATTAAATATCGTATCCCTCCAATGAACACTTGGTATCATGCTACACTTAACTATGTAGATGGTACTGCCGCTAATGATGGAAACACTGAACCAACAGGAGCAACTATTAATGCTACTGCTGATGGAAAAGGAGCTTTTATTTATAAAAGTGCCGATGGCATAGGTAATGTGAATTATACAGGAGCTCAATTACGTTGGAACTATGGTGTTGACGGATTAAATGACGAAGATAGCGTTGAAATTTGTGTTTTTGCCATAGAAATGGTATATGTACCACAAGGTGCTTTTTATGCAGGAGATGGTTCGGTTACTTCATTAGAAGGACAGTTTGAAGATGGAGTTTCCGGGAATCCTTTTTATGTAACATCAGAAAACCAAATTACACTTGGAGGAGGTGGTGTAGGATCTTTAGGTAATAATAATAAAGCAGGTATGCCAAATCCTACTTATGAAGATTTTAGTGATGGAATCTCAAAAACTTTACCTGCTACTTTTCCAAAAGGATTTAATGCTTTTTATTGTATGAAATATGAAATAACCCAAGGTCAGTATGCTGATTTTTTAAATAAATTAAACTTATCTCAAGCAACAGCGAGATATATGGGGGGGTATAACACCAATAACCAATCTATTACAGGAACCCACCCAAGTTTTACGGCTGATGCCCCAGATAGATCTTTAAACTATATTAATTATGATGATTTTTTAACTTATTTAGATTGGAGTGGTTTACGCCCAATGACAGAATTAGAATACGAAAAAGCATCTCGTGGCTCTAGAGGTATAGGTTTTTTACCAACTCAGGACGAGTTTGCTTGGGGAGATGTATCTATTAAAGGTAGTCCTGCGTATGTAGTAACTAACCCAGGCTTACCCAACGAAACAGTTGATGCATCTTCAGCTATAGGTAATGCGGCTTATAATTCTACCAATAATTCACGACCATACAGAGTAGGAGCTTTTGCAGCTAGCTTAGCAACCCCTAACAGAGTAGAAGCCGGTGCAACGTATTATGGAATTATGGAAATGAGCGGAAATCAATGGGAATTTGCTATTGCCGTGGGTAGAAGTGAAGGAAGAACTTATACCGGTGATAATGGAGATGGCGAAATTAACGCTGCGGGTTCTTACGATGCAGTTTCTTGGCCAACAGGTATTTGGGGAATAGGAATAAGAGGAGGAGGCTATCTTGCATCGGTTACTAATCTAAGAACTTCTTCTAGAAGAAATGCACATTACTATAGTAATAGTTCGGCTAGACTTAATGGAGTAGCTGGTAGAGGAGTAAGAACAGCAGATTAATTTAAGAGTTCAATAGCTTTTATAACTTTTAAACTCTTAAACCAATGATAAAACGAATAACATATCTAATAGTGTTGATGATAAGCACTTCCGTAATTGTGGCACAAAACAATGCCATATTTAATGGTGGAAATGCAGACGGGCATGATAAAGGCTGTTATCAACAAACTATTCCAACTACGGTAGATTTTGGTGGTGGAGATAATGATGGGTATGCTAAAGATTGCTATATGCAAAGCATTCCACAAACTGTTGCATTCAGTGGAGGTAGTAATGATGGGCATGCTAAAGATTGTTACATGCAAACCATTCCACAAACTGTTGCATTTAGTGGTGGTAGCAATGACGGACACGCCAAAGACTGCTATATGCAAACCATTCCGCAAACCATTACTTTTAGTGGAGGTAATGGAGGAGATGGACAGCTAAACGGCTGTGCTAATGAACCATTAGGCTGTTTCTTAGCTATTAACTTAGGCAATGACACTGCTTTTTGTGATGGACAAACACTTACTTTAGATGCAGGAGCATTTCCTGGAGGAGCAACATACCTTTGGCAAGATAGCTCTACTGCTCAAACATTTGTAGCAGATACTACCGGATTATATTATGTTTTTGTAACTGATACAGGAGGCTGTACAGGGATAGATTCAATAACCATTACTGTAAACCCTGTTCCGATGGTTGATTTAGGCAACGACACTACTTTTTGTAACGGTAATAATTTAGTGTTAGATGCAGGCAATACAGGAGCAACTTATATTTGGCAAAACACTGCTATTCCTACATATCAAAACCAAATATTAACTGTAAACACTACAGGAATATATTTTGTAACTGCAAGTTTTGGTACTTGTAGCGATACAGATTCTATTGAGGTTACAGTTAACCCAGTTGTAACAACTAACTTAACGGACTCTATTATTTGTAATGGAGATAGTGCTTTAATTTTTGGAACATACCAAACTACAGCAGGAACATATAGAGATACTATTCCTGCAAGTACAGGTTGCGATAGTATATTAGTGCAACAATTAATTGTAAACCCAACCTACAATCAAAACTTAGGTACAGTTACTATTTGTGATGGAGATAGTGCTTTAATTTTTGGCAGCTACCAAACCGTAGCAGGTACTTATTACGATTCTACTCAGACTGTAAATGGTTGCGATAGTATTGTTGCTCAGACATTAGGTGTATTAAGCAATACTTCTGTAAACTTAGGCAATGATACTGCCATTTGCCAAGGACAAAGTTTGACATTAGATGCAGGAGCAGGAGCAACATCTTATTTATGGATGAATGACCCAGTACCAGCAAACCAAAATCAGACATTTGTAGTTGATACTACAGGAACTTATTATGTTGAAGTTACAACAGGCTCATGCTCTGCAACAGATACTATAAATGTAATGGTAAACCCTAACCAAACTACCAACCTTGCGGATAGTATAGTTTGTAATGGAGACAGTGCATTAATATTTGGAACTTATGAAACCGTAGCCGGAACGTATTACGATACTTTAAGCACATACTTAGGTTGCGATAGTATTTTGGTACAGCAATTAATAGTAAATCCTACTTACAATTACGCTTTAACTCCTATTTCAATTTGTGCTGGCGATAGTGCTTTGATTTTTGGAAACTATGAAACAGTTGCAGGCACTTACTACAATTCTACTCAAACCGTAAATGGCTGTGATAGTATAGTAGCTCAAACATTAAGTATCAATCCGGCACCTGTTGTTAACTTAGGAAATGATACTACTTTTTGCTCGGGTAATAGTTTGACATTAGATGCAGGAGCAGGAGCAACATCTTATTTATGGATGAATGACCCAGTACCAGCAAACCAAAATCAGACATTTGTAGTTGATACTACAGGAACTTACTTTGTAACAGCTACTATTGGATTGTGTTCTGCTACAGATAGCATTAATGTAACTGTAACGCAGCCTGTGTTTACCAACTTAACTGATGAACATATATGCGATGGAGATAGTGCTTTAATATTTGGTAATTATGAAACTGTTGCTGGCACTTATTATGATACCTTAGTTTCTACACTTACTACGTGCGATAGTATTTTGGTGCAAGAATTGGTAGTAAATCCTACTTACAATTATACCTTAACTCCTATTTCAATTTGTGCTGGCGATAGTGCTTTGATTTTTGGAAACTATGAAACAGTTGCAGGCACTTACTATGATTCTACTCAAACCGTAAATGGCTGCGATAGTATTGTAGCTCAAACATTAAATATCAATCCGACCCCTGTTGTTAACATAGGAAATGATACTACTTTTTGCTCGGGCAATAGTTTGACATTAGATGCAGGAGCAGGAGCAACATCTTATTTATGGATGAACGACCCAGTACCAGCAAACCAAAATCAGACATTTGTAGTTGATACTACAGGAACTTACTTTGTAACAGCTACTATTGGCTTATGTTCTGCTACAGATAGCATTAATGTAACTGTAACGCAACCTGTATTTATCAACTTAACTGATGAACATATATGTGATGGAGATAGTGCTTTAATATTTGGTAATTATGAAACTGTGGCTGGCACTTATTATGACACCTTATTTTCTACACTTACTACGTGTGATAGTATTTTGGTGCAAGAATTATATGTAAATCCAAATGTTTTAACTAATAATAGTATTGCCATTTGTACAGGAGATAGTATTTTCTTAGGTGGAGCTTATCAAACCGTAGCAGGAACATATTACGACACCTTACAAACTTCAGCAGGTTGTGATAGTATTGTTTTTACTACGCTTAGTGTACAGGCTGTACAATATACTACATTGGTAAATACCTCTATTTGTCAAGGCGACAGTGTACTGATATTTGGCACTTATCAAACTACAGCAGGCACGTATTACGATACACTTGCTACTACTGCTTTGGGCTGCGATAGTATAATTATACAGGAAGTAGAAGTACACGCTTTACCTATAATAAATTTAGGAGAAGATACTACGCTTTGTCATAACGAGCAACTTATTTTAGATGCCGATACCGGACATGTTTCATACTTATGGAACACTAATGATACGACCCAAACTATTACAGTTGTTAGTGATGATTTAACCGTAGGGGTTCATGAGTTTTATGTTACAGTAAGTAATCAATATAACTGTTCAAATACAGACACTATTGAAATTACTATTGAAATATGCAATGGAATTAGCTCTATTGAAAATGCTAATGTAAGCATTTATCCTAATCCTTTTAAAGAATTTTTCTATATAAAAAGCGATATAGAAATTAAGTCTGTAGAAGTAATGGACGTATTGGGTGCAATAGTTTATCAGTCAGATGTACATAAATATCAAACTATAGTTCATTCTGAAAGTATATCTAAAGGTATTTACTATGTTAAAGTATATTTTGAAGGAAGTGATGAATTTGTTATAGAAAAATTATTGGCTAAATAATATTACACCAATTGATAAACCTATAAAGAGAAATTAGTCAACATTATTTCGTAATTTGTATTTTTGTAATTTGAATGAGCTAAGTAAATAACTTAGCTCATTTATTTTATACCTATATTTCAAGTGGTGTTTAAAAAAAGATAAGTTATTCAAAAAAGAAAAATCAATTATTTTTCTTTTGTAGCAAAAGATACGTACCTTTGCACCGAATTAACAAACGAGTATAAAACTTGATGAAATTTATCCAATATTTAAGTCTGAGTGTAGCCCTTTTAGTGTTTTGTTTTGCTCCTATAAAAGCACAAGAATCTACTACACATGAAGAGCACGATAGTGCTATAGAAAATGTAGAACACGAAGTACATGAAGTGGAAGGTGAAATTAAACATCTTGAAGCAGAGTTTAACCCGGGAGAGGTAATTATGCACCACATAGCAGATGCTAATGAATTTCATATTTTTGGAAATATCTCCTTTCCGCTTCCTATTATACTTTGGGAAAAAGGCAATGGTTTAAAAATGTTTGTTTCTTCCGCATTTGACCACGGACATTTAGCTGTTGACGGTTATGTAATGGACCATGGTGTTATTAAAAAAATTAAAGGTGATTTTCCTGCGGGAGAGCAACACGTAGAAGTTCACCACGGAGAAGTAATGTTTGATGGGCATCACTATGAAACAGAAGGAAAGCACACTTTATTACACTCATCAAGCTTTTATGATTTCTCTATAACAAAGAACGTATTTGCTATGTTTTTATCAATAATAGTATTGTTATTGATTTTTATAACTATGGCAAACCACTATAAAAAAGGAAATAAAGTACCAAGAGGATTTTATGCAGTTTTAGAGCCAATAGTATTGTTTGTAAAAGAAGATATAGCTATTCCTAACATTGGAGAGAAAAAATACGCTAAATTTTTACCTTATTTACTAACAGTGTTTTTCTTTATTTGGATAAACAACTTATTTGGTTTAGTACCGTTTTTTCCGGGTAGTGCTAATTTAACAGGAAATATTGCTCTTACATTTGTGTTGGCATTATTTACTTTAGTAATTACCAATATAAATGGAAACAAATACTACTGGGGACACATTTTTAATCCACCAGTGCCGGGACCATTAAAAATATTAATGATTCCCATTGAGTTAATTGGTGTGTTAACTAAGCCTTTTGCATTAATGATACGTTTGTTTGCAAACATAAGTGCAGGGCACATTTTAATATTGAGTTTAATATCTTTGATATTTATATTTAAAAGCTTTTTTGTAGCTCCTATTTCTATAGCATTCGTGTTATTCATGTCTGTGTTAGAACTATTAGTAGCGGCATTACAAGCGTATATTTTTACATTATTAAGTGCTCTATTTATAGGTATAGCTTTGGAGGAGCATCATTAAAATGAATTCTTATTTTTTCACTATAAAAAACAATTAAAAAATGGAAATGGAAGGAATGATGGCGATGAAAGCCATAGGTGTTGGATTAACAGTAATTGGTGCTGGTATTGGTATTGGTAAAATCGGTGCGTCTGCAGTAGAAGGTATTGCAAGACAACCGGAAGCTACTAATAAAATACAAACTGCCATGATTATTGCTGCTGCTCTTATTGAGGGTGTGGCATTATTTGGTGTGGTAGCAGCTGCATTATTAGTTTAATACCTAAATTAAATTTGAAACTTCTCTGTATCGGATTGCGAGCAGAGAAGTTTCTTTAAGAAATTAAAAAACAGTAATTAATATAAAATGGAATTATTAACTCCCGATATTGGCTTAGTATTTTGGACAACCTTATCATTCTTAATATTATTATTTCTTCTTAAGAAATTTGCTTGGAAACCTATAGTAGAAGCTGTAGATGATAGAAATAAATCAATAGACGAAGCACTTTCTGAAGCTAAAAAAGCAAGAGAAGAAATGGCTCAGCTTACCGCTAAAAACGAAGAAGTTTTAAAACAAGCTAAAGAAGAACGTAATAACATTTTAAGAGAAGCTAATAAAGTAAAAGAGCAAATAATAGCAGATGCTAAATCTAAAGCTCAAGAAGATGCCGCTAAAATGATGGAAGATGTGCGTGAAGAAGTGGCTATACAAAAGCAAGCTGTTATGAGCGAAATGAAAGACGCAGCAGCAGCATTGGCAGTAGAAATAGCTCAAAAAGTTATTACTAAAGACTTAAACGAAGGTGGCAAACATCAAGAATATATTAACGAACTTGCAGAAAGTGCAACTTTAAAATAGTAGGATTATGCTTTCACCAAAATTAGCTTCCCGATACGCAAAATCTTTAATGGATCTTTCTGTTAGCCTTGGCAAAGAAAGTGAAGTAGTAAAAGATATGCAGTTATTAAAAGAAACTATTGCTAACAGTAGAGATTTACAAATGCTTTTAAAAAGCCCTATAATTAATGCTGACAAGAAAAACGGTGTAGTTAGTCAAATTTTTAAAGGTAAATTAAGCGAAACATCTTCAAAATTTGTACAACTGCTTATAAACAAAGGTAGAGAGGAAAATTTAGCAGAAATAGTAGATGCTTATATCCATCAGTACAATACAAATCATCAAATAGTGCACGCTACTTTAACTACAGCGGTGGCAGTAGATACTAAAACGGTAGAAAAAATAAAAGCATTAATATTAGAAGATAAAAATATAAAAGAAGTAAGATTAGCTACTAAAATAAACCCTTCAATAGTAGGCGGTTTTATATTGCAGTATGACGATAAAAAGTTAGACAACAGCGTAGCCAGAAAATTACATCTTATCAAACAAAATATTCAAGACAAAACATTTATTTCAAACTTATAATAAAAGAACATCATGGCAGCAGTAAAACCGGATGAAATATCAAGTATATTAAGAGAACAGTTGGCAAACGTAAAAACAGCCAGCGAATTAGAAGAAGTAGGTACAGTGCTTCAAGTGGGTGATGGTATAGCCCGTGTTTATGGTTTAACTAACGTACAACAAGGTGAGTTAGTTGAATTTGAAAATGGCGTAAAAGCTATAGCACTTAACTTAGAAGAAGATAACGTGGGGGTGGTACTAATGGGTTCATCTGAAGAAATTAAAGAAGGTGATACCGTAAGACGTACTAAAGTAATTGCTTCTATAAAAGTAGGCGAAGGCTTAGTAGGTAGAGTAGTGAATACTTTAGGCGAACCAATAGACGGAGATGGTCCTATAGAAGGCGAACTTTACGAAATGCCATTAGAAAGAAAAGCTCCGGGTGTTATTTATCGTCAGCCGGTAAACGAGCCGTTGCAAACAGGTATCAAATCTATTGATGCTATGATTCCAATAGGTAGAGGACAAAGAGAGTTGATAATTGGTGATAGACAAACAGGAAAAACTGCTGTGGCTATTGATACTATTATTAACCAAAAAGAATTTTACGATAAAGGCGAGCCTGTATATTGTATATACGTAGCTTGTGGTCAAAAAGGTAGTACAGTGGCTCAAATAGCTAAAGTATTAAAAGAAAACGGAGCAATGGATTATACAACTATTGTTTCTGCTTCTGCTGCCGACCCTGCTCCATTAATTTTCTACTCACCATTTGCAGGTGCTGCTATTGGAGAATATTTTAGAGATACAGGTCGTCCTGCATTAATTGTTTATGATGATTTATCTAAACAAGCGGTAGCTTACCGTGAAGTATCTTTATTATTAAGAAGACCTCCGGGACGTGAGGCTTACCCAGGTGATGTATTCTACTTACACTCTCGTTTATTAGAGCGTGCAGCTAAAGTAAATGCAAATGATAATATTGCTCAAAACATGAACGATATTCCCGATTCATTAAAAGGAAAAATAAAAGGTGGCGGTTCTTTAACAGCACTACCTATTATAGAAACACAAGGTGGAGACGTTTCTGCTTATATCCCAACTAACGTAATTTCCATTACAGACGGACAGATATTTTTAGAATCTAACTTGTTTAACGCAGGTGTGCGTCCGGCTATTAACGTAGGTATTTCGGTATCGCGTGTGGGTGGTTCGGCTCAGGTTAAAACCATGAAAAAAGTATCTGGTACACTTAAATTAGACCAAGCACAATACAGAGAGCTTGAAGCTTTCTCTAAATTTGGTTCAGATTTAGATGCCGCCACAAAAGCAGTATTAGATAAAGGAGCAAGAAACGTGGAAATGCTTAAACAAGCACAGTTTTCTCCATTATCTGTAGAAAAACAAGTGGCAATGGTATTTTTAGGCACTAAAAACCTAATGAGAGATGTACCTGTAAATAAAGTTCAAGAGTTTGAAAAAGAATTTTTAGGCCAATTAGAAAACAGATTTGGTGATGTATTAAAAACTTTAGGTGGAAAAGCTTTAACAGACGAAGCTCAAAACACGCTATCACAGTTGGCTACAGAAGTAGCACTAAACTACAAAAAGTAATAAGTACATCAAAAATTAAACGCTGATAAAATGGCAAATTTAAAAGAAGTAAGAGAACGTATAAGCTCGGTAATAACTACCCAGCAGATAACAAAAGCAATGAAATTAGTAGCCGCTTCAAAATTGAAAAAAGCTACGGATAACATTACTGCCATGCGTCCTTATTCTGATAAATTATTTAGTATTCTTGAAAATATTTTATCTAACGTAGATGTTGACTCATTAGATTTAGATTTTGGTAAAGAAAGAGAAGTAAAAAATGTATTGATAGTTTTAGCTACTTCCGATAAAGGTTTGTGTGGAGGTTTTAATGCCAACCTTAACAAAAGAACTAAGGCTTTAATAAATGAAGAATATGCCAACTTAAAAGGTGGCAATATTACCATAGCTACAGTGGGCAAAAAAGGATATGACTTCTTTAAGAGTTTTGAGGGGGTAAAACTTGAAACAACTTACAGAAATTTATTTACCGATTTGAATTTTGAGCACGCCTCTAAAGCGGCAGAATACGCTATGAACTCATACTTAGATGGCACTTACGACAAAGTACACGTAGTGTATGCTAAATTTATAAATGCTGCAACGCAAGAGTACAATGTAGAGCAGTTTTTACCTATTGCTAAATTTGAAGCAAAAGAAGGCGATATGAATGTTGACTTTGAATTTGAGCCGGATAAAGCAGATTTAGTTAAAGAATTAGTACCTAAAATTTTAAAAACACAGTTTTACAGATTTTTGTTAGACAACAATGCCTCAGAACATGGAGCACGTATGGTGGCAATGGACCAAGCTACAGAAAATGCCAACACCTTGCTTAACGATTTAAAATTATTGTACAACAGAGAACGTCAGGCGGCCATTACTACCGAGATATTAGAAATAGTAGGTGGTGCCGCAGCATTAGAAAATGGATAATTTATTTAATGATTAATTCTTAGTAGTTAATTATTAATGGTGATATTGAAAACTCCGAATGCTTTAGTATTTGGAGTTTTTTTTGTTATTTAGACTCTATAATTAAAGCTATAGAAAAAATAAAAGCTGTTTTAAGAGATTAAAGAAAAGCCAACTTATTATACTTTTTTATAAATTCTTTTCAGAAAAATTTGTTAATTATTAATAAATATTATTAACTCAGCGCCTCATTGTCAACACAAATGCTTTAATCTATTTTAATGTTTTTTTGTAGAAAATGGTAAATGAGTTAGAGTAAAATATATTTAGTACATTTATACAACTTCCACACAAGCCGATATATGGAATATTAAAATATTACCTTAATGAAGTTAATTAAAGTGATAAATTAACCCAAAATAGTCTCTAACTTGGCAAATTACAACAATTAACCATTAATAAGCTACCTTTGCAAACCTATGGAAAATGTAAAGGAATTTAAGTTAGCTAATGGACTAACTATTCTTATAGATGAAGATGAAAATACGCTTTCCACCTTCATTGTTACGTGTAATTAGTCCCGATTGGAACACTTCAAGTGGTGGCAAGAGTATTTTAGTTCTAAATAATTTCTATATTTGTAAAATAAAAAAATAGTACAATGAAAGAATTGCTTCTAATTTTGTTAGTTTTAATATCTACCCATTCTTATTGTCAAAACATTGAATTTCCCATTTCTATCAATGAATATACTTCAGACAATTTAGAGCCCCTTGGCTCCAATAATGATGGATTTTATTTTTATAATTGGAAAAAAAGGTATGATTATTAAATCAGGTAGCGATAATAATGTTTCTGTTTCTGATGAAAATTTTTTCTAAAATCAAATATCCTCAACTACCTGAAAACGAAGTGCAATTCACAACTATTGATAACTATATTATTTTTATGTATACTGAATTATCAAAAAAAGCAATTCATTAATATTTGTCTTTTTTTAACACTAAAACAATGAAACCAGATGCTGAGAAAAGTAAAATATATAGATTAAATGATGATTACCTCTTTTTATAAATGGAGTTCTAAACAATTTAGCCTTTCATTTAGTAATGGAATTACTCCAGCTAATCAATATGCAATCTTAGAAATTAATGACAATAACTATCACCCATATGTGCATATATATTATTTGTCGGACAAAGGAGTGGAAGAAATTCCTATAAAAATAATGATTTGAGTAAAATGATATCTGAGGATGCAAAAAATGCTTATAATTTTTCTGTAAATAGTGACAATGAAATTATTTTTCTTACTAAGCGAAGAAAAAATCCAAATATGCCTTTCGGAAAGGATACTGCTAAACATGAGAATTACTTATGTAAAATAAATAACAAAGGAGAAACTAACATTAAAAAAATAGGAGAAACTCAAAGCAATACTTTTTTAGATTTAGATCTGGGTAATAATAATATCCAATTAACGCAACTGCTCATAAAAGAAGCAAGTAGAAAAGAACCAATCAATGGAAAAAACAGGGAACTTTCTATTATAAAATAATAGTAAATAGCTATGATAATAACTTTAATTTATTAAATAGTTACGAATATAATTTTGAAGAATTAAATTCTGATATTAAAGATGAATTTTCCCTACAATCAATATCATATTTTAAAAATAAACTTTGTATTATTTTTAAAAGGAATTTTGATGAAACATATATTTCAACAGGTAATTCTGGGTATACTAAATACTGGCATGAAGGATACAATGTATTAATTATTGACGATAAAGGAAAGCTAATTAAAGAATATGAGTTAGATGCAGGAGCAAATGGAAAAGAAACATTTGAATATATAAGGTTTGGATCTGCTTTTATTGAAAACTGGGGTAAAAACGTCTATCTAATTGCCAATAAAAATTTAAGATTTTTTAAAGATGAATATGGAAATGGAGAAGATAATTCAGAATTAGTATCATACAAGATAAATATGAATAACAATACATTAGAAGAAAAACTCTATTATCATACAAAAAAGGACTAATTACCCGATTTTGCAACAACACATACAACTGCAAAAACAGCACGTTCTTTTTTTAATAATGTACAAAATAAAATTCCTTTTGTTCACAAGGAAAGAGATAAAAAATTATCTCCTCCAAATCTTGAAAATAAAAATATTCCTTTCTTTTACAGCATAATTACACTTGAGTAAATGGTAAATGCCGATAGAGCAATATATTTAGTACAATAAGGCGTAGCCGATATTGGACTATTATATATTCCTAATCGGTATTAGAGCCTTCTCAACTTATTAATTACAACAATTAACCATTAATAAGCTACCTTTGCAAACCTATGGAAAATGTAAAGGAATTTAAGTTAGCTAATGGACTAACTATTCTTATAGATGAAGATGAAAATACGCCTTTAGTTACGGTAAACTTACTGTACAAAGTGGGCTCTAAAAATGAAAGCGAAAGCAAAACGGGCTTTGCTCATTTGTTTGAACATTTTATGTTTGAAGGCTCTAAAAACATTAAACACTTTGACAGCCACCTACAAAAAGCCGGTGGTAGCAACAATGCATTTACTTCAAAAGATTTAACTAATTACTACGAAACTTTGCCGGCTACTAACATAGAAACGGCTCTTTGGCTGGAAAGCGACAGAATGCTTGAACTTGATTTTAACCAAAAAAGTTTAGACACGCAAATTTCTGTAGTTTGCGAAGAATTTAAGCAAAACTACCTCAACAAACCTTATGGCGATGTGTGGTTTTTAATTTCAGAACTTTGTTATAAAGTACATCCTTACAAATGGCCAACTATTGGCAAAGAGTTGGCTCATATTCAAGCCATTACTTTGCAAGATACTAAAGACTTTTTCTATACTTATTATCGCCCTAATAATGCTATTTTAAGTATAGTAGGCGGAGTAAAAGCAGCAGAGTTACTACCCCAAATTGAAAAATGGTTTGGCGATATTCCTAAAGGAAAACCTATAAATAGAACGTTGCCTACAGAACCAAAACAAACAGCAGCTCGTTTTTTAGAAGTAGAAAGAGATGTACCTCAGTCGGTTTTATACAAAGCATACCATACCTGTAGTAGAACACATAAAGACTATTATACTGCCGATGTGCTTACCGATATATTAGGCACAGGAGCATCTTCGCAGTTATACCAAAAGTTTATAGATGAAACTGACCTTTGTACTGAAATAGACTGCTTTATTAGTGGCACCGATGATGAAAATTTAATTGTAATAGAAGCCAAACCGGAAGATAATATTAGCTTGAAACAATTAGATGTGGCGTTAGAAGCATTTTTAGCAAAATTTGTAAACGAGAAGATTAAAGAAAGAGAATTGCAAAAAGTAGTAAACAAAACATGCAACTATATAGCCTTTTCTAATGAAACACATACAAACAAAGCATTTAATTTGGCTTATTTTAAAATGATAGATGCTATGCATTTGTATAATAATGAGCAAGAAACATATCAAAAAGTGAACACAAAAGATGTACAAAGAGTAGCTCAAGAAGTTTTTCGTGCTGAAAATTGTAGCACTTTATATTACCAAAAGAAAAATAATGAATAGAACCATAGCTCCACATATATATTTGCCTAAGCATTTAGATTTTATAAACATACATAAAGAAACCTTAGACAATAATTTTCCATTGTATGTAATTAGTGGCACAACTCAAAACATTTGCGAACTAAATATAATGTACCGAGCCGGACGATATTTTGAAAATAAAAAACTGTTGGCAAGTTTGTGTGCCGGTATGATGAAAAAAGGAACTTCGTCAAAAACGGCTTACCAAATAAACGAAAACTTTGATTTTTATGGTGCAACAGTAAAGTTTAGATCTAATATGTACACCGCTAAACTAAATTTATATTGCTTAAGCAATCAACTACCCGAAGTGCTACCAAAATTAATAGAAGTATTAACAGAAGTTAGTTTTCCTGAAAAAGAAATTAAAAAAACAAAAGAAAAAATAAAACAAAATTTAGCTGTACAAAAGGATAAAAACAGCTACATTGCCAGCCTGCATTTCAACCAAGCTATTTTTGGAAAAGAAAGCACTTTTGGCTATTTTCCTAAAAGTGAAGATTTAAAAAATATAAACCGACAAGACCTAAAAAACTTTCAAGAAGCACATTGGCAGCTCAATAGCGGTTCATTTGCCACAGTATCAGGAAACATTGGGCATAAAGAAATAAAATTAATAAACCAATATTTAGGAAAACTTAAAGTAATTAATAAAACTAATGATAGCATTGAACTAAATCCTATTGAGGATAAAGAAATTTTTATTGATGCTAAAAATAAACATCAAGCAGCATTAAGAGTGGGTATGCCCCTGTTTTCTTATCATCATAAAGATTATTATGATTTTAAAATACTAAATACTGTATTAGGTGGCTATTTTGGTAGTAGATTAATGAGCAATATTAGAGAAGAAAAAGGCTATACTTACGGTATTTATTCTTTTTATACCGCAATAATGAACCAAGGGTATTTTTGTATAGCAACAGATGTGGGCTCAGAATATAAAAATGCCACACTGCATGAAATAGAAAAGGAAATAAATCGTTTAAAAAATGAGCCTATAGGAAAAGAAGAGTTAGAAATGGTAAAAAATTATTTA
Source organism: Chitinophagales bacterium (assembly GCA_020635995.1). Taxonomy (NCBI): domain Bacteria; kingdom Pseudomonadati; phylum Bacteroidota; class Chitinophagia; order Chitinophagales; species Chitinophagales bacterium. The sequence goes on from JACJYS010000002.1 coordinate 208,923, forward strand.
GTAGGGCAACTAATGAAACGAGTAGATGGAGCTTTAAGTACTACTAAGACTTTGCAAAGTTTTCTTATTTTTGACAATGATTTAGAAAAAATAAATGAATATTTAAAAATTATACACAGCATAACACCGGCTCGTTTGCAAGCTTTAGCCAATGAGTATTTAGATTATAAAAATATGTATAAAGTAGTGGTTGGGTAAATGAAAAAAGTAATACATCTAATAGCTTTAATTTTAACAATAAGTGTTTTTAATGCAAAAGCACAGGAAATACTATGTGTAGATGCCATTGGAGCCAGTGATTATTACATTTCATGGAGTCCGCCTGCTACGCCATGTGGTCCTTTTGTTAACTACGAAATTTGGGCAGCAAACGACCCCAATAATGCATTTACCCTAATAACTACTATAACTACAGCAACCCAAACAGATTATACCCACGTAAACGGAATAACCGTAGGTTCTCCTATTTACTACTATATTGTTTTTAATTACAATTGCCCGGGACAGCCACCTTCCACCTCTCCTATTTCTACAAGCGATTTTGGCTCATACCAACCGGAAATAAGCAGTATAAATGTTACAAATAGTGGCATAGAAATTTGCTGGGAAGAAAGCACTTTCCCTCAAACTACAGCTTATGTGGTTTCTTATCTTTTGCCCAACGGCTTAGCACAACCTATAGACACCGTTTATGGAATAACTAATACTTGTTATACCGACATAGTTTCAAATCCCAATGACGAAAATTTGCAATACACATTAATATATATGAATGGGTGTGGTAGTTTTTCGCAGTATAACGAAATTGGCTACCAACTTTTGCACGCCACTGCCGACCAGCAAGGTTGCAACCAACTTATAGAATACGAGTGGGGACAATATACTAATCCTTATAATTTAGGTTATTATTATCAAATATTGGTAAATATAAATGGAAGTGCCGATACTTTAGTAAGCACACAGGCAGGCAACCAAAATATTTATAATCTCTTTGATTTTTTAGATGGCGATACCATAGCTATGCGTGTGGAAGTAATAGACAGCAATGGCGTACCACGTAGCAATAGCCCGTGGCGATATGATACCGCTCAAATAGTGCAGCCTCCTACAGAATTTTATATTTACCATTTAAGTGTAGTAAATGACACGCAAATAGATATTTCATTTTTTATAGATAATAATGCAGAACTTAGAAATATGCAAATAGATACTAGTAAATATGGTAGCGATTTTGACTGGGTAGAGCGTTATGACAGGAGCGTTTTTGCCGGCTTAGGAAATATTTATCTGCCCGACACTACTTCTCCACCTTATGCCAGCAACTGGCGATATTATAGAATAACTGCCAATGATAGTTGTAATACCAACCACTACTCTACCATAGGAAGAACCATTTTTGCAGAAGCCAAACTAAACGATTTCTTTAAAAATGAAGTATTATGGAATCCTTTTGAGCTTGAAGATGCCACGGTAAACACGTACCGTTTATACCGAGATTATGGTGCAGGCATGCAATATGTAGAAAGTTTTTCGCCTTCTACCACAGATTTTTCTTACATAGATGATATAAGTGCTTACTATGACCAATTAGGCAATTTTTGCTACAAAGTAGAAGCAGAATATACTTTTGAATATCCCGATGGAAGTACAGAAAATTTTGTGAGTTCTTCAAATGTGAGCTGTGTAGAAGAACGCCCCACCATATACATACCTAATGCCATAGTACCAAGTGGTACAAATAATGAATTTAAACCTTACATAGTTTTTGGCAACCCTACCAACTATAAAATGCAAATTTTTAACCGCTGGGGAGCTTTAATTTTTGAAAGCAATGATGTAAACACAGGCTGGCAAGGTACTAATAATAGCAGTTTAGTTCCTTTAGGAGGCTACCCATACATTATTGAGTTTACCGCTTCTGACGGGCAAAAAATCAAGAAAAAAGGCATTGTTTCTGTTATTAGGTAATGCCTAATTTTGTCCCAACGCTGACCACGATAAACTACCAAACCTGACAGTTGTAATAGTATTAAGATTGCTTCGCTCGTACCTCACTAGCAAAGACGTTCCTTTGTCTGGCGTACTCGTGCCACCACTTGGAGTGGTGGCACAAATACAGTACTTGCAAATACGTGCTCATGTTGGTTCGTCTTTGCGAACGGAGTGAAGCAATCTTCTCTATCTTATCATTCAAGGTGTTATAAGCTTGAATTTAATTTCAAAAAGTTCATAACGCCATTTAAAAATAGGTAATCTTAAGCTTGTCCCAAAAAAGCAAACCCTTTAAAAACTATTCGTAAATCATCAAAAACGCTGTAGTTTTTTGCATATAGCAAATTTATTTTATGGCTATTTATAGCTTTTTTATTGTCAAATACTATAAATGGAGAAACCACTCCGGCTTTTAGCTTAGGTAGTTTATAAGTATCCGAATTATTAGGAGTATATCCCACCCACGTTTTTTCGCCTATTAATACGCTAAAAATATTTTTAAAAAACCCGGCTTTCTCCTTTACAAAAAATACAGCTATAGGAAAAAGTAGTAGCAAAAACAAAGAAAATATCACATCAAAACTGCGTTTTAACACTTTAGCTCTTTGTCCGGCTATTTTTAAATTAACATCTATAGCATATAAATCTCCGGCAGTATTTTTAGAGTTGCTGCCTATTATACTCATACTGTCTTCCGGAAGTATTTTGTAGTTTAAATTGCTCCCCAAAACCGTCATGGTATTAATTATATTTTGCGAACTTATGTTTTTATTGCAAAACACTATTTCATCTATTTGGTACAAACTAACTATATCTTCCAAACTTTTAAAATCGCCTAAAAAATCAGTTTCTTTTGTTCCATTAGCCCCTACAAATCCTATAAAATTCAAATTATCTACACTATCTTGTAGCAAACCTAAAGCTCTTTTGGCTTCTTGTTTTTCTCCTACTATCACTATCCGCGAATTATTGGCTAACTCAAAAAGGAATTTTTTATTAACTATAATGTTGTAAATCAATCTGTTAAAAAGCATAGCGGTACCCGTAAAAACCGCCCCCAGTAAAATTATGGCTCTTGAAAATCTTAAATGCTCCGGCAAAAAGCCATAAATAGCCGCTATAATTAAAGTGCCAAATAATACGCCTTTCAATATTTTATTAATTCTATATGGCTTTTCATATCCCCCGGAAATTAAATTGCTCAACACCCACGCCAAACTATAAAACGGCAATATTAATGTATAAAAAGTGGTAGGGTAATAGTTTTCTACCTCCTTTACTTTTGATGCCCACAAATGAGTCAGCAAATTTAAAATGCCGTAACTGAACAAAAAATCAAAAAAAGGCAAGGCTATTTTTCTAATAAAAGAGAAAAATAAACTACTAAAACCCTTAAAAAAAATGGCAAAATAAATGGCTATGCTATACAATTTGGCTTGCTGAGGTGTAAAATGTTTTTTAGCAAAAATGAGCATGGCTTCGTAAAACACTTTAACATAGTTAAGTGAGCCTTTTTTGGTGCTTTCGCCCTTATAATGTATAATACTTGTAGTGGCTAAATAATAATTTTTATAGCCTTTTTTAAGCACTTGGTAAGATAAATCTATGTCTTCGCCATACATAAAATAGTCTTCATCAAAACCGCCAATTTCTTTTAATAGTTTTGCTCTAAAAAACATAAAAGCTCCGGAAAGCACTTCTACTTCGTGGTTTTTATCTTTATCTAAATATCCTAAATGGTATTTGCCAAATTTTTCAGATTTTGGAAACAAAGCCGATAAACCGCTCATTTTGCTGAAAGCCACAAAAGGCGTAGGCAAACTTCTTTTTGATTCAGGCAAAAATTTTCCTTTCCCGTCTATCATTTTTACACCTATAGCACCGCATTTTTGTTCTTTTTCCATAAAATCAACACAAACAGTTATAGTGTCTTCTTGCAAAACAGTATCAGGGTTTAAAAGCAAAATATATTCGCTTTCAGCTATTTTTATAGCTTGGTTATTTGCCTTGCCAAAGCCTACATTTTCTTTGTTTTCAATGAGTTTTACTTCCGGAAATTTCTCTTTAATTAAAGCTACAGAATCATCTTGCGAAGCATTATCTACTACAATAATCTGATAGTTTATTGATTTACAAGCATTTTTAACAGAAACAATAGCTTGCTCTATAAAATAGCGAACATTATAATTAACTATTATTACGGTAAGCTGTTTCATTTAGCTTTTTATTAGTTGTTTGGCGTTACTCAATGATTCTTCAGAAATTTTTTCGCCACTCAACATACGGGCTATAGCCGTTATGTGTTTTTCTTCATTTAGCAAAGCTATTTTTGTAGCTGTTTTGCCCTCATTTTCGCTTTTATAAATAAATAAATGATGCTGTGCTTTTGCCGCTATTTGAGGCAAGTGCGTTATGGCTATTAACTGGTGTTTAGTGCTTATGCTTGTAAATACATCGGCAACTTTTGCCGCAGTTTCTCCCGAAATACCTGTGTCTATTTCATCAAAAATTAATGTGGGTAAAGCTGTATTTTTAGCTAACAAAGCTTGAATACTGAGCATTACTCTTGACATTTCTCCTCCCGATGCTATTTTATTTAATGGCTGCAATGCAAAACCTTTATTGGCATTAAACATAAACTGTACTTGGTCATTTCCGGTGCTTGTATAATCTTGTTTAGCATTTATACTTACTTCAAAAACGGCATTAGGCATACCTACTTTTGCCAAAGTAGCTTCTATCTCTTTTTTGGCATTTTTGCCGGCTTGCATTCTGCTTTCGTGTAGTTTTTGAGCTAACAATTTTACATCTTGCTCTTGGCTTTCTGCTTCTTTTTCTAATTTATTAAGCTGGTTAGTATTGTTGTTAAAAGAAAGCAATTTAGCTTCAAAATCATTCTTTAACTGCATTAAATCGGCAATGGAATCCACATTGTGTTTTCGCATTAGCTTATGAGCCGCATTTAAAGTTTCGGTAAGCATTTCAATTTTTTCTTCGTCAAACTCAGTTTGATTGGCTATAGTTTGTGCTTCGCTTTTTAGGTCTTCTATTTCAATTATACTGCTGTTAATTCGCTCGGCTAAAGCTTCAAATTCTTTATTAAACTTGGCTATTTCTTTTAGTTGGGTGTATGCTTCGTTTAACAACTGCAATGTATTAATATCATCTTCATCCAACAATTTTACTACACTTATTAATTTTGCTTGAATAGTTTCTGCATTGTTTAAACTGTTTAGTTCTTGCTCTATTTCGTCAATATTTATATTGTCTAAATTGGCATTTGCTATTTCATCAAATTGAAACTGATTGTAATCATAATCTTTTTGCAGTTGCTCTTGCTCTGTTTTTAAATTTGCTATTTTTTTAAGCGTTGCTTTATACAAGTTAAAAGCAGTTTTATAATTAAATAACAAAGTTTCGTTTGCCGCCACGGCATCTAAAATGTCTATCTGATAATTTTCTTTATTAAGTTGCTGAGTTTCGTGCTGCGAAGTAAGATTAATTAATTTTTCTGCTAAAGATTTTAAAACTTCTAAAGTAACGGGCGTATCATTAACAAAAGCTCTTGATTTTCCATTAGCTGTTATTTCTCTTCTAATTATGGTTTTTTGCTCAAAATCTATATCGTTATCTTCAAAAAAAGGCTTTAAATTGTATTGGCTTATTTCAAAAACAGCTTCTACCACACATTTTTCATCATTGGCATACAATACTTTGGTATCGGCTCTATTGCCTAATGCCAAACCCAATGCACCTACCAAAATAGATTTTCCTGCTCCCGTTTCGCCAGTTATTATATTCAAGCCTTTGCCAAATTGGATATTGACATGCTGAATTATTGCATAATTTTTTATTTCTAAAGAAACTAACATAATACTATGCAAATTAACGAAATAATTACCTTTTCTTTTAACAAAGCCTTAAATTTGAAATCTAATTATAAACAGATGAATTTTATTAAGCCATATATAGAAAACAATAAAGACCGATTTGTAAACGAACTCATTGATTTATTAAAAATACCTTCAATAAGTGCCGATAAAAAATATAGCGAAAGCGTACACAAAACTGCCGATTTTGTAGCCACAAAACTTAAAGAAGCCGGAGCCGACAAAGTAGAAATATGCCCTACAGCAGGTTATCCTGTGGTTTATGGAGAAAAAATAGTGAACCCTAAACTTCCTACTATTTTGGTTTACGGACATTATGATGTGCAGCCACCGGATCCATTAGAATTGTGGACTTCGCCACCTTTTGAGCCAATAATTAAAGATGAAAAAATATATGCCCGTGGTGCCAGCGATGATAAAGGACAAATGTATATGCACTTAAAAGCTTTTGAGCTAATGATGAAAAACGGTGGTGTGCCTTGCAATGTTAAATTTATGATAGAGGGCGAAGAAGAAGTGGGCTCTGATAATTTAGAAACTTTTGTGCGTGCCAACACTGAAAAATTAGCTTGCGATGTGGTTTTAATTTCCGATACGGCTTTAATAAGTCTTGAACACCCATCTATAACTACAGGATTAAGAGGATTGAGCTATTTAGAAGTAGAAGTAACAGGGCCAAACAGAGATTTGCACTCCGGAATATATGGCGGAGCTGTTGCCAATCCTATAAATGTACTTGCCGATATGATTGCATCACTACACGACAAACAAGGCAAAATAACAATTCCCGGATTTTATGATGATGTAGCAGAAGTAAGCCAAGCAGAAAGAAACGCAATGAATAGTGCTCCGTTTAGTTTAGATGACTATAAAAAGCACTTAAATATAAATGCCGTAAGCGGAGAAGAAGGCTACACCACTTTAGAAAGAACATCTATACGCCCTACACTTGATGTAAACGGAATATGGGGCGGATATATAGGCGAAGGAGCTAAAACCGTATTGCCTTCTAAAGCTTATGCTAAAATTTCTATGAGATTAGTACCTAACCAAAGCAGCAAAAAAATAACAGAGCTATTTAAAAATCATTTTGAATTGATAGCTCCATCTTCTGTTAAAGTAAAAATAACGCCCCACCACGATGGAGAAGCTGCCGTAACGCCTACTAACTCTATAGCATACAAAGCTGCTGAAAAAGCAATGGAAACTACTTTTATGAAAACACCTATTCCTTTAAGAAGCGGTGGCAGTATTCCTATTGTTACTATGTTTGAGCAAGTATTGGGTATAAAAACAGTATTAATGGGTTTTGGTTTAGATAGCGATGCTATACATTCGCCAAATGAACATTTTGCCGTAGAAAATTATTTAAAAGGCATTGAAACCATACCTTATTTTTATAAATATTTTGCGGAGTTAAATAAAGCCTAAATGCAAATATTTTATGCTGAAAATATAAGCAACCATACATTTCAGATAGAGGAGCAAGAACACCAACACTTAAGCAAAGTGCTACGCAAAAAAGTGGGCGATAAGGTTTTTGTATGCAATGGAAAAGGATTGCTAATAGAAGCTGAAATTTCTCAAATTGAGAAAAGAAAAACCATTTTACATTATTTTAAAACAATAAAAGAAGAAAAAGAAGATACCAACAATTTAGTTTTAGCTGTTGCCCCAACTAAAAAAAGAGAGAAATTTGAGTGGTTAGTAGAAAAATGCGTAGAAATAGGCGTTAAAGAAATCATACCGTTTTATAGTCAAAACTCCGAACGCAGAAAATTAAATATAGAAAGAATAGAAAGCATAGCTTTAAGTGCCATGAAACAGAGTAAAAGTTTGTTTTTGCCTAACATGCATAAAGAAATTTCTTTTAAAGAACTTTTACAAAACAATGCTACGCAAAAATATATAGCTTATGTAGAAGAGGAAACAAATGATATTAAATCTTTAAATTTAGATTTTAACAAAAAAGCAGTTTTTGCCATAGGCCCGGAAGGTGGTTTTACCGAACAAGAAATTGCTTTAGCCAAAGAAAATAATTTTATTCCTATATCTTTGGGCAAAAAGAGATTGAGAACAGAAACGGCAGGAATTTTTACGGCTGTTGCTTATCAAATGTTGCAGAAATGAAAAAACTATTTTTTTTATTAATAATATTTAGTGCCTTTAGTTTAAAAGCACAGTATGGTTTTCAAATTGGACTACTAAAATATAATGGCGGGGGCGATTGGTATGCCAATCCTACTTCCTTGCCCAATTTAATATCTTTTTGCAATAAAGAGTTAGGCACATCTATAAATCCCGAGCCCGAAACGGTAGAAGTTGGTAGTCCCGATTTATTTAATTATCCTTTTGTGCACATGACAGGTCATGGAAATGTGGTTTTTTCAGAGCAAGAAAAAGACAACCTTAAAAAATATTTAAAAGCGGGTGGTTTTTTACACATTGACGATAATTATGGAATGGACGAATATATAAGACCTATTTTAAACCAACTTATAGATAATACCAATTTAGTAGAATTGCCTTTTTCTCACGAAATATACCAAACGGCTTTTCCTTTTAAAAATGGACTACCCAAAATACACGAGCATGACGATAAAGCTCCCAGAGCGTATGGTTTAATTTATGAAGGCAGGTTAGTATTGCTTTACACCTACGAAACCGATTTAGGTGATGGCTGGGAAGATGAACGTGTACACCACGACCCGGAAAATGTTAGACTACAAGCACTTAAAATGGGTGCTAATATTATCAAATACGTTTTTGGAGAGTAGTGTTTCCCTATTGTTCGGAAAATTGTTTCGTTTAGTATTTTTTACAACTATCTGTAAAGATACCTATGAAGTATTTTACATTAACTTTTCTTTAGAAGAAAAGTTACAAAAGAATCGCACTAAGTTTTCAGCGACCCATTCTTCAACTCCTAAAAATCAAAAACTCATCACTCCGTTCTTCAAACAGTTTAATTTTTTACGGAGTTTTCGGTTAATGGGTGCCCAACTTGCAAACTTAAGGTGCACTTTTACCTGACCTTAATCAAAAATACGTTAAGAAATGATGTAAAACAGACACCCAAAATGAATGAAATTATAAAACAGTAAACAGACAAATTAGTATGCTCATACAAATGAAAATACTTTAGGAAAACTAAAATTGAGCATACATTAATTTGTCATCGTCTGTTTTATAGCATTTTAGTGTTTTTGATTACAGTCTTGACCTTTGGTTACCTTTGTGTCAAGACAAAGGTAAAAAGAACACAAACTGTAATTCAAATTTTACTTAAACGTCCCAATATGCTACCTTAAAGCATAAATTATTGGTATAATAACGGATAGTTATAGTATTTTTAGATACAATATGAACAGGCACTACGCAGCAAATTTCCGTAATTAGATGAAGATTTAGTGCGTGCTTTGAGTTACGAGAGTAATTCTTAAATTTGCATTATGAAAAAACATTTGTTTTGGGTTTGTGCTTTGTTGGGCATAAACATATTAGTAAATGCTCAAAACCAAGTTGAGCTAAGTTTACACCTCAAAAATGGCGATATATTAACAGGCATTAGCAGCTTAGAAAGTATCAATTTTGAAACAGATTTTGGCAGTTTAAAAATCCCTGTTGATAAAGTAAACAGCATAAAAGTGGGCTTAAACGATGCTCGCTTTGACAAAGGAAATTTACTAAAACTCCTTGACGAAATAGAATACGGCACGGCTAAAGAAAAAGAAACCGCTTTTGATAAAGTAGTTAAAATGGACGAAGGAGCTATTCCGTTTATTCGTGCATTTATGGAGTCGGCTACAGGAGGCCCGGCTTATACCACAACAGATATAAACACGGCTGTACTTTACGAAGTAATGCTGGCAAAGCACAAAGTTTCAAGAAACTATAGTATAAATGATATTTTAACCTACAGCAATACTAATAAAATAGAAGGCAATTATAATTTTGATGCACTTACCGTAGTCACTTCTTATGGAAATATTTCTGTAGAAAGAAATGATATAGATTTTATAGATGTTAAAATAACAAGTAGCGGTGGTTTTAGCAATAAAGATGTGTTTAAAGTATTTGCCAATGAAAATATTTCGGGCAATAAAGATGAAAACTGGTTTAACACACAAATTTTAGTTAAAAAAGGAGACAAAATAAGCATATCTGCTACGGGAGAAGTGGTATTAGCCAGCTTATCGGGCAACACCTACACCCCCGATGGAGGCATAAACGGAGCTGTGGGCAAAAAAGAAGATAAATTAAACTACGGACAGTTAGTATATAGAATAGGATTATCGGGCAAAATACAATATGCCGGAAATAATTTTAACGGATATGCCGATAAAACAGGCGTAATTTATTTAGCTATATACGAAACGGTATATAACTCAGCAAATACAGGATATTATAATGTGGCAGTTAAAGCCAATTAAATTAAAAAGTAAAACAGATGAACAACTTATTAAAAGGGAAAAAAGGAATTATTTTTGGTGCTTTAGACGAAAACTCCATAGCTTGGAAAGTGGCAGAGAAAGCAAAAGAACAGGGAGCAGAGTTTATATTAACCAATGCTCCTGTAGCATTGCGATTAGGCAAAATAAATGAATTAGCCCAAAAATGCAATACAGAAGTAGTGCCTGCCGATGCTACAAGTACTGAAGATTTAGAAAACTTATTTAAAACAGCCATGGAAAAATATGGCAAATTAGATTTTGTGCTTCATAGCATAGGAATGAGCCCAAATGTTAGAAAAAACAAACCTTATACCGATTTGAATTATGATTTTTTCTTAAAAACATTAGATATATCGGCATTATCATTTCATAAAGTGTTGCAAACAGCACATAAATTAGATGCACTAAATGAGTGGGCATCTGTATTGGCATTAACTTACATAGCCGCTCAGCGTACTTTCCCCGGATATAATGATATGGCAGATGCCAAATCAACCTTAGAGTCTATCGCTCGTTCATTTGGGTATTATTATGGTGCAGAAAAAAAAGTAAGAGTAAACACGATTTCTCAATCGCCAACTAAAACAACAGCCGGCTCTGGGGTAAAAGGTTTTGATGTATTTTTTGATTATGCCGAAAAATTATCGCCATTAGGCAACGCTTCATCAGAAAGCTGTGCTGAATTTTGCGTAGCTATGTTTAGCGATTTAACCCGAATGATAACCATGCAAAACATTTTTCACGATGGAGGATTTTCATCTATTGGCATGACAGAGGCATTTATGGCTCAATAATTGTAAGAAGAAAGGAAAATTTAATAAAAAAGCAATATCTTTGCACAAAATTAAAAACGTAATGAAGAAAAATTTACTATTATTATTGTTATTGGTTGTTTCAACATTTGCATACAGCCAAGAAGAAGCAAAAAAAGAATTCAAGTCAAAAGTATTAACTACCGATAGGGGTATGTTTGGTCGTACTGGAGCTACAGTAGGTAGAGGATTACAAGTAGAGTTAGGTATCAACTATGAGTGGACAGATGCAGACAATTCTACTTACAAAACAGATGTTTTTTCTCCTATTAAAGCCAAATTAAGATGGGCACTACACGATAGAGTAGAGTTAAACTTTGCTATTAGCAACAATCAAATGGTGTTAAGAGCTTGGGATGAAAGCTTTAAAGACAAATACAACTATTGGTCGCCATTAGACATAGGATTAAGAGCACAGTTTGCCGAAACGCATAAAAAAGTATCTACAGATGCATCGGTTTATGTAGGTTTGGGTGTTTACACTACTATGCGTGATGCACAAGACAAAAACAATGTTACAAGACCATGGGTGTTAGTAGATAGACCATCTTATGTAACTCCGGAATTTGCTATTTTAGTGGCTCACCATTTTGGCAAAAGAGTTAGCTTAAACTACAATGCCGGTGTTAGATGGACAGGGATGGTATTAGACGATGCTCAAACAGCTAAAGACCCAGACTACTACTATACAGTAAATGTAACAGTACATGCTTTACAAATGTTAGATGTATATGTAGAGCACTTTAATTACATGAGAAAAAGCTACTATTCTAACATAGGTATGAATGCCGGAGTAAGAGTAGCGGTTATAGATAAGTTAACATTAGACTTAAACGGTGGTTTAGGCTTTAACAGTGCATCTCCGGAGGCATTTGCCGGTTTTGGTTTAAGCTACAAATTAGGAAGATTAAAATAAGAAATTTTAATTTATAAATAAACAGATAGAGCCAAGCATGTTTTGCTTGGCTCTTTTGTTTTAAATAAGTTAGTTTCCAGTGGGTTATTTTGTTTTCCAATGGGTCAGTGACCCGTTGGAATAATAAGAAACTTATTGAAAAAACACTAATAAAACTATTAAAATTTAATAAATTATCTATATTTTAGCAACGTACAAACGGAATATATACGGCATAAATGTTCGTTTATATAATTGTTGTAGAGCATTTAAAATAGAATGACCAAAAAGAAAAGAAACATACTAATTGGGCTTGGGATAGGACTATTCTTTAGTGTGATTTTCACGTTTAACATATACACGTATGTTGGAATTAAAACACACACAGGATATACATATGGAACAATAATCAAAAATTGGGAATCTGGGAAACATAGACATGATTATTCCAGATACCAATATCAAGTTGATGGAATTACTTATCAGGGCAGACAAGGAGATGAATTCCCCCTAAACTCAGTAGTAGTTATTGTTTATGACCAGGATAATCCAAAATATAGTATGATTGCGGACTATTCTCTTACGCTAATCAATCAAGACGGAGATACCTTACCCATAAACGAAAAATATGTAAAATATAGCTGGTGGAATTATTTACCAGGTGACAACATATCTGATTTATTGAAATAATAAAACGCTCTACAACAAGGTGTATAGCCAATAGGGCATTTAGTGATAAATTGAAAGTCCTGTTCTTTGAGCAGGCAACGCCAAAACAAAGTTTTGACGTTTAACAAAAAGAAATTTAAAAGTAAAAACGTTTGTTTTGGCTTAGTGGTAAACAGAAAGTGAAGTGCTTCGAATCAGCCCTACTGTCCATACACAGAACGTTGTGGTGCATTAAAAAGAATGAAAACATTATGATAAGTAGCTTTATAACACAGATTGATAATGACGAGATTGTCCTTCCTGCCATTCAACGTGATTTCGTTTGGGAAGAAGAACGAATAACAAAATTGTTTGATTCCATAATGAGAGGTTATCCACTTGGAATTGTTCTATTATGGGAAACTTATTTAGATATAAAATATCGAGAATTTGAAAATGATTACCAATCTGAAGCAAAATATATTTTCAAAGACAATACTGGAAATAAAAGGATAAAACTTGTGCTTGATGGACAACAACGGTTGCAATCGTTATTCATTGCTTTAAACGGAAGCATTGATGGAAAGGAATTATACTTTGACATTTTAAGTGGTAAAACTGCTGACGATTTTCGCGAGGTTTTTTATGTATTTCGTTTTTTAAAAACAAATGAATCAATAGCACTAAATAATGAAACAAAGGAAAATTTAAAAAATAAGGAAAATGGAGAAGAAAACGGAGAACAAGAAAAATATTCTGTTTTTATTCCAGTTAAAGAAATTCTTAATTCAATCCCAGAGGGCAGATTAGCACTGAAAAACGAATTAAAAGATGAATATAGTCTGACTGATATAGATATAATTCGATTAGAATTGAATATGAATAAATTAATTCATTCAATTACTAATGACGGAAATATTTTGAAAGTATCTACTATAGATGAAAATAAACCTAAGGAAAGCAAAGACAGAAAAACAGAATCTGATATACTAGAAGTTTTTGTAAGAATAAACCGACAAGGAATAACATTAAGTCGTTCAGACTTAATATTCAGTATGCTTAAACTAAATTGGAAAGAATCTGCAGAGGAACTACCTGATTTTATTAAAGATATAAATGATGGAAACAATTTGGGAATTGATATTGATTTTGTTATAAGGTCATTGTTTAGCGTTTCAAATTTGGGGTCTAAATTTGATGTTGACTTATTAAGAAAATATTCAAATGTAGAAAAGATAAAGACTAATTATGAACGAACCTGTAATGCAATTCGTTCATTAGTCGATTTTATGCAGGAGGATTGTAATGTATTGAATAGTAATATTATTGGCGGTTATCTGAATCTAATACCAATAGTCTATTATCTTGCTAATACTCCCGACAATCTTGTGCCAAATAGTGAAATAGCAAAACTTAAAAGAGCTTTATACATTTTCGGTTTTACAAGACCTTTTAGTAGGTATGCTGACAGTAGGATTGGGAAATTTATTCGAGAGGAATTGAAACCTCTTGCAGATTCAGGTGATTCTTCATTTCCTCTTGATAATTCAATTTGGTGGGTAAATTATTGGGAAGGTTATGATTCATTTAATACAAAGTTGCTTCAAAAAAATAGATATTTGACACTTCATCTACTGCAAGGAAAAACTGGTGCAAAGGTAAAGTACTCAAGGAATTCTCCTGAAATTGACCATATCTTTCCTCAATCAATACTAAAAGAAAAAGAATATGATTGGGGTGTAATAAACTCATATGGTAACTTTTGGATTTTAGCAAAAACAAAAAATCAAAATAAATCAAATAAACATCCAAAAGATTATTTTGCAAATGTTGACGAAAGCATTTTGGCAAAATCACTGATAGATAAGGATAAACTTGACTACAGACAATTCTCAACTTTTGTAAAGGATAGAGAACAGAGTATCTTGGTTAAAATAAAAAAATCATTGGGTATTAAAGATTCCGAATTAGATTATTCTGAAATTTGGGAGAATGAGAGTAATGAAACAGATGAATAAAACGTGTGCTAACAACTAAGTTTTCGTTGCGTCCGAAGGACGTACAATGAAAACGCCACAGGCGGAGAACGTAATTGGTTATTGGGGGATGGTTAATAATCAAAAAAATGTTCTATTGGAGATTTTGTGAAGCGTATTCAAAAACAAATCACTAAATTTGGACTAACTAATGAAGAACTGAGATTCCTAACTATTTGATTTTTAATCCCTATTTTTGACGTTAGTCAAAAGCTTTAAAAACACGTATTAATAAAATTAAAAAAACACGTGGATTGAAAATTAATTTGTAACTTTGTAGTAGAAACAAAAATAGTTGATTAAAATGAATACAAAGCTAACATTGACAATAGAACGAGATATTATTGAACGAGCAAAAAGTTATGCGAAAGATAAAAACCGTAGCTTGTCTGATATAATTGAAAACTATTTAAAAATTCTTACTGAAAAAGAACAGAAAAACAAAGACAAAAAGCTTAATCCAATTGTAGAATCACTAAAAGGCTCTTTTAAAATGCCGAAAAATATGGATTATAAAAAAGAACTTAGAAACCGTTTAGAAGAAAAATATTTATAATGGATAAAGTTCTTATTGACACAGATGTTTTAATGGATTTCTTTTTTGACAGAAAACCATTTGCAAAATATTCAACTGAATTAATCAATCTTTGTGCAGAAAAGCAAATACAAGGATTTACAACACCAGTAATTATTTCAAATGTCTATTACTTATTACGTAAAACAGCAAAACATAATATAATTGTAGAAAAAATAAAACAGCTTTTGACCATTATAGAAATTGTGAAAATGGACAAAAATGCGGTTATGACCGCTTTAAATTCAGAGTTTAAAGATTTTGAGGATGCCTTGCAAAACTTTTCGGCAATTGAAAACGGACAAATCAAAATTATTTTAACGAGAAATTTAAAAGACTTTAAAAAGAGTGAATTAGCCATTTTGACACCCGAAACATATTTAAAAGGGAAAGCCAGCAGCTAACAACTAACTTTTCGTTGCACAATGAATCTGCCACAGGCGGAGAAGAGAACGGAATTGGCTATTAATAATCAAAAAATGTTCTATTGGGGATTTTGTGAAGCATCACAATAAACCTGACAGTTAATAGCAACTCTTGTTAATAACATGTCAGTTCGTGCTTCACTTGCAAAGACGTACTCATATCGGTTCGTCTTTGCGAGCGGAGTGAAGCAATCTTATATCGTTACCTCATACCTACTCCCTCAGACACCTCAAACAAATAGGCAAGCTTTTTGTTTTTTTATTGTAGCAGAATTATTACATTTAATCAACCAAACTCATCTATCATGAAAAAAATATTGATTCCAACTATACTCTTTTTACTATTTCAATCTTGCACTCAAGACAACAACAGTAGTACAAAAAAACACAATATCGCTTACGGATCTGATAGTCAACAAAAAATGGATGTTTATATTCCTACCAATACAGAAGAAAACACCCCTTTTGTAGTGTGGATACACGGTGGTGGTTGGACTGCCGGAAATAAAGATGATGATAGGTGGATACAGGATTATTTATACAATAACAAAATAGCTTCTGCCAATATCAATTATAGACTAACAAGTACCGCTAACCCCAACATAGACGGAGAAGAAATTTATGCCGATGTAGATGCAGCTATTGACTACGTAGCAGCTCATTTAAACGAATGGGGCTTAAATAACAATGGCTTTGTATTAGCAGGACACAGTGCCGGTGGGCATTTAGCTTTACATAGGGGGTATAAATATACTAACCAAGACATTAAAGGCATAGCTTCTTTTGCCGGGCCTACAGATTTTTATACTTCAAACTCAAGAAACCACTATTTTTCTAATGCTGATTTAAAAGGCATGGTAAATAGGCTGTGTGGTACAAACTATCAATTAGGAGATAGCGTACCACAAGCTTTTTATGACAACAGCCCTCTTTATTTTATAAACCCGGATATTAAAGTGCTAATGGTTTATGGAACTATAGATAATGTTGTTCCTTACTTTCAAGCAGAAATGCTAAGGGATTCACTGCAAGCTAATAATGCAAACTACGAGTTAGTTACACAACAATTGGCAGGTCATGATTTAGGGCTTTTAATACCTACCGTAAAAGAACAACTCAGCTATAAATTTGTGCAATTTGTAAAATCACTATAAATTTTATCTTTGCGTTAAGAAATTGTTGTCATAAACGCAAAGAAGCCCATAAAAACACTATTAACTCTATTTGTACTAATATTTAGTGTGCCTTTAAACGCCCAGCATTATGCAAAAACAGGTATTTTAAGCTATTACAACATTTCAAAAACCTTTAAGAAAGATTGGAAGATCACTTTTAATAATCAAACAAGATTTCCTATCTATGACGGAGAGTTTCATTCAAAAACGCCAGCTAACATTTATCCCGAACTAAGTGATTTTGGTATTTTTACCACTAAAAAAATACATAATAATCATACTCTTGGTAGCTTAGTTTTACTAAGATTTGAAGGATATAAAAAATTCTACAGATACAACTTTCACTACATCTATGCACACAAAGTAAAAAAGATATATCTAAGCTATAGAGTTGTATTTGATCAAACTTTTAATAAAAATAATGCTCCAATTTATAGAACCCGATATAGGGTTTTATTATTAGTTCCTCTAAAAGGCGAGAAATTAGATAACAAGGAATTTTATTTTAAAATATCTAATGAATATTTTACTATTTCGCAGGCTAAAACTTTTGATTTTGAGTTTAGAGTTTTTCCTTCTATAGGCTATAAGCACAACAAAAAAGTTAATGTAGAATTAGGTTTAGATTATAGACTGAATGAATTTATTCAAAAAGGAAAACAGTCAAGCAATGTATTTTGGATAAACACAGGAATGAGTATTAATTTATAATAAACTACTCTATTTCTTTTTCACTAAGATTGTTAAGCAATTGTAGATTGCTATTTTCTATTAATTTGCTATTAGCAAAATCATTTAAGCTTATAAAATGCTCATCACTTTCTTCTACAAATTCTAAAACATAGCCTTTAAAAAACATCATTTCTAACACCGATTTTATTTGATTTTCTAACGGTTTTTTTATCCATTCTAATTCTTTTGGTCCTCTTTCGCTATCTTTTATAGTTTTGGTTCTTCTTTCTTCTATAAATTTATTGTAGTAAGGCAAAAGTTTGTTATCTGTTTTCCATGTTTCTTTGCCTATTAGTGGCGAACTGTATTTTAAAGCAATAGGATTTTTCCATAAAACATCTCTTGATTTAAAACTCAAAAACTTAGGTTTAGCACCATAAACTTTTACCTTAGGCAAACCATTTTCTTCATAAGTATTTACTTTTATTTCATCTACTTTTATTCCGTAAATAGCATCTAATTTAAAATGCAAAGCACCAAAAATTCTAATGGGATTATCGGCATATTTTTCTGAGTAATTAGAAGGATTGCTCTTAATAAGTTCTATCATTCCTTCGTCATTAATTTCATTAAAATGCTCGTCAAAATATTGGTCAACAAACTGTGTAAATTCTGTTTCAGCTTCAAACAAACCCAGCTCAACTAAAGGCTTAATATTAGAAACATTTATTTTCATGTCTTGCATACGTTTGTTTTCAGACACTACTTTTAAATGCTGGCGTTTTAAATCTTCATGCTCTTTACTTAGCCTGTTTAATTTATCTTTATTTAAGGCACTATCTACCGCATCTTTTTTAATAGTTTGAAAAAATCCTATTAAAGCCACTACAGCTCCTGCACCTACAATTACCAATAATAATTCGCCACTTAAGCTACTTAAAGCATACAAAATTAAACCTATGCCTAAAAGCAAAAGAATAATATACAAAATGCGTTTTTTAATGAAGTTTTTAAACATTTTACTAAAGTGTTTTTTATAATTACTGCTAATATAGTACCAATTTAATTTATTTATGCCTATCCGTTATTATACCAATAATTTATGCTTTAAGGTAGCATCTTGGGACGTTTAAGTAATTTGAATTACAGTTTGTGGTCTTTTACTTTTGTCTTGATACAAAAGTAACAAAAAATCAAGACTGTAATCAAAAATACTAAAATGCCATAAACCAGACGAGGACAAATTAATGTATGCTCAATTTTAGTTTTCCTAAAGTATTTTTATTTGTAGGAGCATACTAATTTGTCTGTTTACTGTTTTATAATTTCATTCATTTTGGATGTCTGTTTTACACCATTTCTTAACGTATTTTTGATTAAGGTCAGTTAAAAGTGCACCTTAAGTTTGTAAGTGGGGCACCCATTAACCGAAAACTCCGTAAAAAATTAAACTGTTTGAAGAACGGAGTGATGAGTTTTTGATTTTTAGGAGTTGAGGTTATAATGGGTCGCTGAAAACTTAGTGCGATTCTTTTGTAACTTTTCTACTAAAGAAAAGTTAATGTAAAATACTTCATAGGTATCTTTACGAATAGTCATAAATTTATTTTAATCTAAAGTGTTTTGAAAAAGGTTAATGCCTTGTTAATACATACAATATAATTCTAAAACAATAGCAATACCCTTAACTTTGGCATTATATTTTTTAACTTTAAAATAAACCACCATGATAGAACAATTAAAAACATACAAAGGAAACACTCTTGCTCTTGAAGTAATTGATAGTTTTACTGAAACTGACGAAAAATTTGCACAAAAATTATTTCAAGAAAAATTAGACCAAGGATTTGACCATGTTAATGTATTGGTAAAATTAGATGAAATGAAAATAAGTAAAAGTAGTGCTAAAGCTTTTATGGAAGATACTATTTTTACACTTAGAAACTACAAGCAGTTGGGGCATTTAGCCATAGTAGCCCATTCAAATATGATGAAAGCATTAGTACCTGTAGATAATTTATTTTTTGAAAGAGCAAGCAAAGGACGATTAGAAAGATATTTTGATGTTTCGCAAATGGATGAAGCCTTTGATTTTGTAAAATAAATGGCTAATTTTAGCCTGTGAGCAAAAACATAAGTTTAAAAGAAGCCATTTCCATTGGTATAGGAGGAATGGTAGGGGGAGGTATTTTTGCGGTATTAGGTTTGGCGGTTTCTCTTGCCAAAGGAGGTACGCCAGTAGCCTTTTTATTTGCAGGAATTTTAGCTTTAATAACTTCCTATAGTTATGTAAACCTTTCTAAAACTTATCCCGATAGCGGAGGCACCGTTAAGTTTATTAATCAAGGATTTGGTGTAAACATATTTAGCGGAGCTATGAATAATTTACTTTGGATAAGTTATATTATAATGCTTTCTCTATACGCATCTGCCTTTGGTTCGTATGCCCCAAATTTATGGCAAATAACCGGTAGCAAAATTATAGATTTTCATATTTACGCCAGTGCGGTAGTAGTAATAGCCACTATTATAAATTATTATAGCATAACTATGGTGGGCAAAATAGAATCTTATGCCGTAGGTATAAAACTTATAATACTAATAGGATTTGTTATTATAGGAGGATATGGATTAGTAGGCAACCCAAATTTAGAGCAACTTTCTATAAAAAACTGGGAATCGCCCGTAAAATTATTTGCAGGAGGCATGGTTATTTTTGTAGCTTATGAAGGCTTTGAATTAATAGCAAATGCAGTTCCCAATATTATAAATCCATCAAAAAATATAGCCAGAGCGTATTATTATTCTGTAGTGTTTGTAATAATACTATACATTATTATTGCCATTGTTACAGTGGGTTCTTTGCCGTTTAATGAAATAGCTAAAGCAGAAGATTATGTTTTGGCAGAAGCCGCCAAACCCATGTTAGGACAAATAGGTTTTAGTATTATAACTGTGGCGGCATTAATTTCTACATTTTCTGCCATTAATGCTTCCATATACGGAGGCAGTAGAGTAAACTATGAAATAGCACAAGATGATGAACTTCCTAAACATTATTTATCTCTATTTTGGAATCAGCCTATAGGTTTGCTTATAACTTCAGTAGCTACTTTATTTTTGGTAAATATCTTAAATTTAGAAAGCATATCGCTAACAGGAAGTATTGGTTTTATATTGATTTTTGGCATTGTAAATTTTGTAGGGTTTAAGTTGCACAAAGAAGTTAATGGCAATAAATACATTCCACTATTTGGTTTTTGGCTTAGCATAATAGCCTTACTCATATTAATTTACCAACAAATAGATACAAATATTGAGGGTATTATAATATCTGGAGTAATAGTATTTTCTTGCTTTTTAATGGAATGGCTGCATAGGAGGAAGGCTTCTTTACCTCAAAAAAAAGAGGCTGCATAACAACCTCTTTTCCATTTTTTTGCCTTACTCCATTCCTTTCATACTTCTTTGAATGAAATCTGTGAGTTTTTTGCCTTTTAATAAGCCTTGGCTTAAAAGTGCCAATTCAAAAAGCTGATTTATTTTTTCGTTTTGTTTTCCTTTGCTTTTAAGTACACTTTGTGCCAGCGGATGATTAGTGTTTACTACCAAATTATAACCGCCCGGCATATTGCCCATAAAGCCCATGCCTCCGCCTCCCATTTGCTGCATTTCTTTCATTCTGCGTAGCCATTCACTTTGGGTTATTTGTACCGGCATATCTTCGGGCGAAAGTGCTTTTAATTCTACGGTATAATCGGTATTGTTAATTGTTTCTTCATACAGCTTTTTAAGCTTTTCTTCTTCATCTTTACTTAATACAGATTCTACATTCTCGTCTTTTTCTATTAGTTTATCCACCGTATCGGCATCTACACGTTTAAACGAGATGTTCTCTTCTTTCATTTCTAAATGCTGCATAAAATGGTTGTCTATTAAAACATCCATTACCAGCACATCATAACCTCTGTTTTTGGCATTTCTAATGTAAGTATCTTGTCCATCTTTATCGCTGGTATATAAAAGTACGGTTTTACCATCTTTATCTGTTTGCAAACCTTTTACTTTTTCAATATACTCTTCTATAGTAAATAGTTCTGCTTCGGTATTTTCTAATAAACAAGCCGACTTTGTTCTTTCATAAAATTTTTCATCGCTAAGCATGCCGTATTTAACAAACACGCCTAAACTTTCCCATTTTTCTTCGTAAGATTTTCGGTCGGTTTTAAATAATTCTACTAATTTATCACTTACTTTTTTACTAATGTGCCCTGTTATTTTTTTCACATTTTTATCGCTCTGCAAATAACTACGTGATACGTTTAAAGGAATATCGGGAGAATCAATAACTCCATGTAAAAGTGTCAAAAATTCAGGAACAATATTTTCTACATTATCTGTTACAAAAACTTGATTGCTATATAAACTGATTTTGTTTTTTTGTACTTCATACGTTTTTTTCAACTTAGGGAAATATAAAATTCCTGTAAGTTTAAAAGGGAAATCTACATTTAAGTGAATCCAAAACATAGGGTCTTCACTCATTGGATACAGCTCTCTGTAAAACTTTAAATAGTCTTCATCGGTAAGTTCGCTAGGCTGTTTTGTCCATGCCGGGTGGGTATTGTTTATAATAGAATCTTTGGTTTTAGTTTCCATTATTTCGTTGCCGTCTTTATCTTTTTTACCTGTGGCTACTTCGTAGTCTTCTGTTCCAAATTTAATAGGAACAGGTAAAAACTTACAGTATTTAGTAAGTAACTCTCTTATTTTAAACGTTTCTAAAAACTCTGTAGATTCTTCGTTTATGTGCAGTATTATGTCCGTACCTCTTTCTGCCTTTTCGGTTTCTTCAATAGTATATTCCGGGCTGCCATCGCAACTCCACTTACTGGCAGGCTCATCTTTGTATGATTTTGTGATAATATCTACTCTATCGGCTACCATAAAAGCGGAGTAAAAACCTAAGCCAAAATGACCAATAATTTGTGCTTTATCGTCAGTTCCCTTAAATTTTTCTAAAAATTCTTCGGCACTTGAAAATGCAATTTGATTGATGTATTTATCTATTTCTTCGGCAGTCATACCTATACCATTATCGCTAACAGTTAAAGTTTTTGCTTCTTTATCAATTTTTACTTCTATTTGAAGATTTGAAACATCTCCTTGCACCTCTCCTTTTTTAGCTAATACTTCCACTTTTTTAGTGGCATCTACTGCATTAGAAACCAACTCACGCAGAAAAATATCGTGGTCGGAGTATAAAAACTTTTTAATGATAGGAAAGATATTTTCGGTTTGTACGTTTATATTTCCTTTTTGCATAATTATATTGATTTTAAATGTTAAAGTAATATGCCTTTGTTTCAATCAAAGTTTATGCCCTTAATATTAAAGTGACAACTTGGCATAAATATTGAGAAAAGAAAGAATTAAATAAACCATTTTTTAACAAAAATCAAATTAGTTTTATTATATTTGGTGTACATATCTTGCTAATTTAAAACGCTAACAATATGAAAAAAAATATACTTACAATTTCTATTTTTCTGTTTATCAATATCTTATCTGCTCAAAATGAGTTTTATATAAACGGAGATAATACGGCTTCTGCCACCAATCCTGAGGTATATATAAATGGAAAAGATGGAACAAATCCTACGTTATTTGTTGCCGGAGAAATAAATAACAACCAAGGAGAAATGTTAAATGTTGCTGGAGAAATAGAATTAACAGGCAATTTTACTAATACTGCTAACGGCACTTCTGCTAAATACCAAAGTACAGGAATAGAACGATTTAGTGGAGATGCTAATTCTACTGTTTATGGCACTATGGATGATACAACATTAGTGAACAATTTTTATGATTTAAAACTAAAGAAAGATGCCGCTTCAGATTATTTGAATTTATCTGTAAACAGCAATGTAAGAAATACGCTTGAATTTGAAAGCAATGGAATTATAAGAACAGATGTTAGTTCTCATAGTGATGACGGTGGGGCTTACGCTAATGAGTTATACATTTTAAACTGTGAAGGTACTGGTACAACTATTACGGGAGGAGCTACCGCTGCAAATGTAGGAAACAACTATGTTGAGGGTAAGTTACGCCATAAAATTCAGGGAGCAAACACCTATTTGTTTCCAATAGGCATAACTCCGGGTGTTGTGGATGCAGGAACACAACCTGTAAGTTTAGCTTTTACTGCTGCAGATACTGCGGATATTCTTGCTTTTTTTCAACCTGCTGACCAAGCATTAAATAATGGTGGACGGGTTTATTATGATGTAGGGGAAGACCCAATGGCTAACCAAGTGGATAATTTAGATGACTGTGCCGGTACTGCCGATGGTATTTTAGATCAATTAATATTGAATGTTGATCAAGATTATCAATGGCAAGTAAACAAAGGAATTAAAGGATCTTCTTTTAATTATGCCATAACAGTTATGCCGAGTAATACAGCAGATATTACAGCTACTAATGGCTCTACTTATGGTTGCAATAATATAGATTTAAGATATTTGGCAAAAAATGGAGATGTGGGAGGTGATGGCGTTACAATTTCTAATGCACCACCTAGTTTTTATGATAATGGTTATGTAATAGCACCTACGGGATATACTATTTCCGGGCAGTCAAGTTTTTCAAAATTTAGATTACACTCTGTTACTCCTGCAAATGTTACTTTACCGGTAGAGCTTTTAAGTTTAGTTGCTTACGGAGTAGAAAATAAATATATCAACGTAGATTGGGCAACTGCAACAGAGATTAATAATGAAGGATTTGATATAGAAAGAAGTACCAATGGTGTTGATTTCTATAAAGTAGGTTATATGCAGGGAAATGGAAATTCAAGCTCAACTATTGATTACAGATTTGAAGACTATGAAGTACAAAAAGATATAGTGTATTATTATAGACTTAAGCAAGTTGATTATAATGGAGAATATGAATACTCTCCTATTGTTAATGCAAGTTTAAAAGGAAATAATGACGGTGTTTATGTTTCAATATACCCTAACCCAAGCAATGTAAGAGAAGAAGTAATTGTAGAAATAAATAGTAATATGGATACTGACGCAGAAATTGTAGTTAGCGATATAATAGGCAAGCTTATATTAAGTGATGGCGTTTCATTAAACAAAGGAATAAATAAATATACTATAAATAATGGATTTTTAGCTGTGGGACAATATTTTGTAACTGTAAAAATGCCTCAGCAGCAACTTACAAAAAACGTTATTGTAACTGAGTAGATTTTTCTCTTAGTTCCTTTTCTTTCTTTACAGATTTTATCATTTTTTTTAAATTCAACTAATTACTAAGTCATGGGCAAATTTAACATATTATTATTTTTTATATTGATTTCATTCGGGCTAAATGCCCAAAACGTAGGAATAGGTACTGCCTCTCCCGATGCAAGTGCAAAATTAGATATAGTATCTACCAGCGGTGGAATATTAATACCAAGAGTAAATATACAAAGTGCTACAGATGCCACAACTATTCCTTCTCCTGCTACAGGATTAATGGTGTGGAATACAGGAGCAACGTTTGGCACAGCAGGCTTTTATTTCAATTCCGGTACTACGGTTTCCCCTACATGGGTAAGAGTATTAGATTCTTCAAGTTCATTAAATGATGCTGATGCCGACCCAAGTAATGAACTACAAGACTTAGGAAACTCAGTAAGTGGAACGGATAGAACCATAACCATAACAGGAGGAAGTAGTACTACTATATCTGTAGCAGATAATGATAACGATAGTTCAAATGAAATACAAACATTGTCATATACGAAACCAAACCTTACGCTCTCACTTGGTGGTGGCAGTATAAATTTAGCAGATTTAGATAATGGTGATGTAACAGAAATTGTAGCTGGAGATGGAATGACAGGGGGCGGAACGAATGGAAGTATAACTGTAAATGCAATTGGAGATAATGGACTAACTACTAACGCAAACGACATTGATTTAGGAGGTGCATTAAATCAAAATACTACAATAACACAGGGTAGTTATGGTATGATTTATAATCTTGACGGAGCAGGTGATTTTGTTGTGCAAGATGCGGGAGTTAATCATTTTGAGGTAAGGGATAATGGAATTACTTATTTTGGAGATGATACAAGATGGCATGATGGAAGTACTTCGGGAACTATTATTGCTCAAATGATAGATGACGGAGATGACGGACGTTTGATAATTTATGAAAATGGTGCCACTCAAATTAGTTTAGATGCCAACGGAACATCTGTTTTTAATGAACAGGGTTTAGATAGAGATTTTCGTGTAGAAAGCAATGACAATGCAAATATGATAAGAGTAGATGCTCTATCTAATGAAGTTGGAATAGGTACAGGTTCTCCCGATGCAATGCTTGATGTAGAGGGCAATTTTAAAGTAACAGGTGTTAACTCAAAAGTTCAATTTAATACTAAAGAAGTAAATAATGGCTGGACACTAATATATAGAGATGATTTTCAAGCCGGATTAGATGGGTGGAATATGTATGAAAATATTACTTCAGGTACAGTTAGTACTGAAAGAACACGGACCAATGTTAGTGCAGTTGGTGTAAGTACAATATTACATAATTATAATACAGGTAGCGATAATGATAATGTTTTAAAGAAAATGTATGACATGAGTGGCGTTACTTGGACAGAAGCAAGAATTCATTTTACTTATTATTTTATTGATTCTTGGGATAATGAAGAAGGCTGGGTTGGAGTATCCACTAGCTTAACCGGAAATCCAGCAATTTTATGGCAAATGGAATATGAAGAAGGAGATGGTCCTCAATACACATTTATAGGATCAGGCAGCTATTCTGATAAAGCATACTCGGGACACATAAGTGTTAATAATGACATGGGAGGAAACATCTATTTATATATTGGCTCTACATTAGGTTCAAATACAAATGATGAATCTTATGGAATAGATAATATAGAAGTTTGGGTTAGATAAATTTAAAAATAACAACATGAAAAAAATATACTTAACATTAATAGCATTAATAGGATTATTATCTGCCCAAAACGTAGGGATAGGTACTGCCTCTCCCGATGCAAGTGCTAAACTGGATATAGTATCTACCAGTGGTGGAATATTAATACCACGAGTAAATATACAAAGTGCTACAGATGCTACAACAATTCCTACACCAGCCACAGGCTTAATGGTGTGGAATACAGGAGCAACGTTTGGCACAGCAGGCTTTTATTTCAATTCCGGTACTACGGTTTCCCCTACATGGGTAAGAGTATTAGATTCTTCAAGTTCATTAAATGATGCCGATGCCGACCCTAATAATGAAATACAAGATTTATCATTGAGTGGAAATACTTTGAGTTTAAGTGGAGATGCTACCACCGTTAATTTAGCACCATACTTAGATAATACAGACGACCAAAAAATTGATATTTTTAGTTTAAGTGGCAATACACTTCAACTTTCATTAGAAAGTGATGGAGAAGCTACCAAAACAGTGGATTTAAGTGGATTTAAAGACCATAATTTCTATGAAATAGGACAAACAAGAGGTGCTGATAATATTGCAGATAATATTTTTACCAATGGAAGAGTGCAGTTAAATGGAACTGCTGATGCTTCCGGCACAGCAGGGACAGGCGTTTTAGAAATAGCAAATAGTTTAAGACTAGATGGAAATGAAATTATTACGAATAGCAATACAATATTATATCTTCAAAATGATAATAATGGAGATTTAAGAGTGGACGGTTCAACACTTGTGGTGGATGCAAGTACCAATAGAGTGGGCATAGGCACAACAGCACCTGCCCAAAAACTATCTGTATTTCCCGACCAAAATGAAAGTGCAGAAATAGGCAGAGCACATATTGGATATATGGGGCATAATGATTGGGCTGGTTTTTCACATATTGATATGAATGGAACAGGAACTTATGCCTTGTTGCAAAATAGTACTGGTAATACTTTATTAAATTCGGCATCAGGACAAACAATTGGATTTAGAAATAATAATTCAACACAATTTGAAATGCAGACAGACGGAGATTTATCTATGTTGGGAGATAATACTATACACATGAAAAATAATGTAGTATATGTAAAAAACACAGGTACTTACAGCCCTAACAGCACTAGCAATTCGTACTTTGATGTAACTGGATACACAGGGTATTTACAAGTAGAAACCGGAGATATTATTAAAGTAGAAGCCAATTGGAATGCAAGGTTAGAGGGTGGTAGTGGAAATGATGATTTTTACATTAGAGTATTTGGAGATGGAGTAACCTGTGCAGATAGAAATTTTATAACAAGTGGATGGATAAGACCTGATGAAAGCGGTGGTAATCACGATAATATGAAGAGTATGTCATATATGGATTATTGGGTAGCTAATTGTACAGGGACTATGCGTTTTAGGCTACAAATTTCAAATACAGGAGACGATGATTGGGAGGCTCAAGATATTGTTTTATTCGTAACAAAATATTAACTTTAATATTTTATTCTAACTATTTAACCTATGAAAAAATTTTTATTCTCTCTATTCATTTTAACCCTCTGTTTCAAGGCATCCGCCCAAAACGTAGGTATAGGCACAGCTACTCCCGATGCAAGTGCAAAACTTGACGTAACTGCTACTGACAAAGGTTTTTTACCTCCAAGGGTAAATTTAACAGCCACTAATGTAGCTACGCCAATAACATCTCCTGCTACAGGATTATTGGTTTATAATCAAGCTACGGCAGGTACTGCTCCTAATAATGTAACTCCCGGGTATTATTACTGGGATGGTAGCAAATGGACAAGATTAAATTTAAACAGCAAAGTTGCTCCACTATATATAAGAGGTACGGGGCTTAATAATAACTCTGCTAGAGTTTTAAGAATAGGCGATACCCAGATTTATAGTACTGCTAGTGGTCGTGGGTTGCGATTAACTATTATCAGTAAATCTACTCACGCTGTATTAACGGATGCTACTTATGACAGCTATGGCAATGTTATAGATGCAAATAATTTAGCAACAGCATTAAACGGAATTAATAATGGACAAATAGGTATATTAACAAGTTACGATGCTTGGGAAGGTGCAGTTACATCTACTCTTGAAGCTGCTTTTAAACGCTTAGGGTTATACAAAGCATTATTAACACCAACAGGGTCAAGAAGACCTTATGCCGCCATATTTGAAGGTTCATCAAATAGTAGTGTCCCTTCAGCATCTGCTGTAGAGGTAGAACATAGTGGAGATGCAAACCAACCCTATGCAGAAATAAGAGGGTGGCTAATAGACGGTAGCTTTGTAGCTACCACTCAAGTACCTTCCGGTTTGGCTACACCTGTAGGCGAATATGCTGTGGGAGTAGATGAAGCAGGTAATGTGGGGATAGGGACAGATTCCCCTAATGCTAGTGCAATACTTGATATAAGTTCTACAGATAAAGGAGTTTTATTGCCTAAAGTGAGCCTAAGCAATACTAATACTTTTGGATTATCCGGTACATCAAATACGGAAGGAATTATGTTATATAATACAAACACCACAACAACAAATGGTTTGGGGAAAGGATACTATTATTGGAATGGCACAGCATGGTCAAAAATGGATGTTGCTGGTATTGTTGGAGATATAAAGCTAGGAGTTCAGCCAGCAGACCATAATGGTTGGATAAAATTAGATGGACGTTTAATAAGTTCATTATCTACAACTCAACAAGCTGCTTGGTCTTCACTTGGTATTTCCGGTTCTAATTTACCAAACGCAACTGATAAAGTGTTAAAACAAAAATCTGGATCATTATTCTCATCAGGAGGAAATAATTCAGTTACTATAGCACAGACTAATTTACCAAATGTAAATTTTTCTGGTTCAACTTCCACAGCAGGAAATCACAACCATAGTTTTTATACTGCAAATCATGATACTAATTCTTCTTCTTCTCAAGGATATCCTGCGGGCAACAATCATGATGCATTCAGAACAACAGATAGAAGACAGAGAACAGAAAATAATGGCACTATTCAAAATGCAGGCAATCACTCTCATACTGTTACTGTAAATAGTGGTGGATCAGGTTCAGCATTAAATATTGAGAATAACTACTTAAACGTAAATACATTTATATACTTAGGAAACTAATCACTATGAAAAAACTACTACTTACTATAACAATATTTACCTTAATCTATGGTTTACAAGCCCAAAACGTAGGTATAGGCACTAACACACCTAACGCCAGTGCCAAACTTGACGTAACCGCTACTGATAAGGGTTTTTTACCGCCAAGGGTAAATTTAACAGCCACTAATGCTACTACTCCTATAACATCTCCTGCTACAGGATTATTAGTTTATAATCAAGCTACGGCAGGTACTGTTCCTAATAATGTAACCCCGGGATATTACTATTGGGATGGTAGTAAATGGACAAGATTAAATTTAAACAGCAAAGTCGCTCCACTATATATAAGAGGTACGGGGCTTAATAATAACTCTGCTAGAGTTTTAAGAATAGGCGATACCCAAATTTATAGTACTGCTAGTGGTCGTGGGTTGCGATTAACTATTATCAGTAAATCTACTCACGCTGTATTAACGGATGCTACTTATGACAGCTATGGCAATGTTATAGATGCAAATAATTTAGCAACAGCATTAAACGGAATTAATAATGGACAAATAGGTATATTAACAAGTTACGATGCTTGGGAAGGTGCAGTTACATCTACTCTTGAAGCTGCTTTTAAACGCTTAGGATTATACAAAGCATTATTAACACCAACAGGGTCAAGAAGACCTTATGCCGCCATATTTGAAGGTTCATCAAATAGTAGTGTCCCTTCAGCATCTGCTGTAGAGGTAGAACATAGTGGAGATGCAAACCAACCCTATGCAGAAATAAGAGGGTGGCTAATAGACGGTAGCTTTGTAGCTACCACTCAAATACCTTCCGGTTTGGCTACACCTGTAGGCGAATATGCTGTGGGAGTAGATGAAGCAGGTAATGTTGGAATAGGAACAACCAATCCTACGGAAAAACTTCAAGTAGAAGGCAATGTACTAACACAAACTATAAGGTCTGTATGGAACGCAAGTAATACTGAAACCGTTTCAATTAATACAGATCTTACCACCAAACGCTACCACGTTTCTACTCAATATCAAGGTAGTAGCCGTACCAGCGTACCTTTAGATATGACTATTATGAACGAGCTTTGTGGCGATGAGGATGGTTGCGAAATCCGTTTTTTAATGAAAAAATGGGATAGTGATTTAAAAACAACTGCAGCCGCACGTTCCGGACTTTTCTTTTATGACACCAGCAGTGGAAGATGGCGTTTAAGTACTGATAGTGAAGGAATTGATGGAGATAACAATGAAACACATATCTATAATTATTGGGGTTGCTATTTTACCGATCACCAACATATTAACAGTGTGGCACAAAATGACGGTACGAAACAACTTTATCTCCTTACTTGGGATCAAAGTGGTACAAATGCTAACAAAACTTGTGAAATGGTAATTGACGACTAATTTTTTTTCTTAGTTACTAATAAAAAACTAATATTAAAGGATATCATTTATATCTTTACATAAAACTAATTATTATGAAAAAATTACTACTTACTATAACAATATTTACCTTAGTTTATGGTTTACAAGCCCAAAACGTAGGTATAGGCACTAACACACCTAACGCCAGTGCCAAACTTGACGTAACCGCTACTGATAAGGGGTTTTTGCCACCAAGGGTTAATTTAACAGCCACTAATGCTACTACTCCTATAAGTTCTCCTGCCACAGGATTATTGGTTTATAACCAAGCTACGGCAGGTATAGTTCCTAATAATGTAACTCCCGGGTATTATTACTGGGATGGCAGTAAATGGGTAAGAGTAGATAATCAACCCGACCATGATTGGCATAAAACAAATGGCACTGCCGACCAAGGACAATCAACAACTATTGGAGATAATATATATACCAATGGAAATGTGGGAATTGGTACAGTTAATCCAACTACCGACTTAGACATAAATGGCTCAATAAAAATTAGTGGTGGTAGTCCGGAAAATGGCAAAGTTTTAACCGCTATAGATACTGACGGAAATGCTGTTTGGGAAAAACCGGATAAAGGATTATTTAATTCGGGAAGCGTTACAATGGGTAATTGGTACAGAATAGCTCAAAATGATGGCTCAGGAAAAAGAGCAAATGCTGAATTTACTTTAAGAGATTATATTTCGGGCGGAGGTCATTCCACATTACGTTTTATTGCAGGAATTTCTTATAATAATGCATCGGATGCATCTTTTACACTGTTAAACCATTCCATATATTCTACTGCTACTTTTACTAAAGTTAGAATTTTAGAAGGGAGTACTTACGATATTCAATATTTAGAAGTCTATGTTGAAAGAACCGGAAATGTAGATTATTCAATAAAAGATAATTTACAAAGTAATGATTGGCAACCTGTAGATTGGGTATTATCAACAGGAATACCCGGTGGATATAATGCTATTGAATATGAAGTAAATAAACTAATGACTGTAGGAGATAGTGATGATAGATTTACCATAAATAGAGGGGGCAATGTGGGTATAGGCACTTCCTCCCCAACAACTAATTTAGATGTAAATGGTACAGTAAGAATAAGAGGTGGTTCTCCAGCCTCAGGAAATGTACTTACCGCTACAGATGCTAATGGTAATGCTCAATGGATGAAAGCAGGACAAACTATTTATCAATTACCAAATACAGCAGGAACTGCTCAATGGGTTAAATTGGGTACGCTAACTATTGGTCAAGGCGGTCAAAGTGCTTATTTTAAAATTATAAGCAATTCAGGATATAATGCCGCCACCTCGCAAAACAATGAAGTATTTATACGGTTTAAAACAAGTAATGCAATTAGTGTAGATGCCAATGGTTTTGCCGGTGATGCCACATACTGGTACACAGGAGCACAGGATCGTTTTTATAATTCAGATGGAATTAAATTTGTAGCAAATACGGGAGGCACAGGTGCTACAAGCTACGATTTATATATGAATTTTAAAACATACACAGGTGCCGGTTCTTTTTATACGGTAGAAACTACCTCTGGAACGTGGACTCACATAGGGGCTTTAGGACAAACAGACCCGGGAGCAGGAAGTTCCTCTGTTTTAGTTGTTCCACATGTTTATAATTCTGATGACATATATACAAGTGGGAAAGTAGGTATAGGTACTAATAATCCTGTAGATAAATTAGAAGTAGTGGGCGGAAACATTAAAATCAATGGCACTACAAATACCAATAATATAACTGGAGGAAAACTAATTTATAATAATACAAGTGGTCTTGGAGGCGGTGTAGCTCAAAAAGTTGAAAGAAATACAAAAGTACAGCTTACCAATAATACTACAAACTATGAAGTATATAGCGACCCTTATGTTTCTATTGCCGTGTATAGAAGTAGTAGTAATTATTACTTAACAATGAGTCCCAAAACCGGACATACCGGTTGGTGGGATTACACTTATGATAGCGGAGGTAGTGATGTAAATTGTGCTACCGCAGGTACTTATTATATAATGGGACCCAACATAGGTGTTTCATATACAGGAGGCGTTGAAGTGGTAATAAACAAAGAGGGCAGTTTAACCTATCCAACTTATAGAGTATGGCCACACCTTCACAGTAGTACGGGTACAGCAATAATGACAGTTATAGTAGAAGCTTGGTATCCATAATATTATTATTCTACCACCTCAAACTAACCAAATAACCACTGTGGTTGCGTACATTAAAAACTTGTCCGCTACCAAAATATAGGTATTGCCCTTTTATACCTCTTAAAGTACTTTCTATTATTGGTACAGTATCTAAACGTACACTTTTAATTTTAGCAGGATAATTTTCTACAGGATAATTTAAACTGATTATTGTGTCGTTATCTGAGATAAATTCATGATAAGCTGCATCTAAATAATAGTTTAAAACTTCCTCTTTTACTTGTAGCAAATCATCTGTAGCAACAATATTTTTAAGCATCTGCTGCCAGTTGGTTTTATCCGTAAAATGATTTTTTAATTGCACTTCTATTTCTCCTGCCAATCTTCTATAAGGCACTTCTGCTAAAATAATGGCTTCACTTGCCCCTTGGTCTATCCAGCGTGTAGGTACTTGAGTAGCTCTTGTTACCCCCACTTTTATAGCACTTGATTTTGCTAAATAAACTACATGAGGTTGGTTGTGGTGTTTTTGTTCCCATTCTATATCTCTACCTTTGCCTAAATGTGCTTCACACAGCTCCGGATTAATAATACATGGCGAAGATTCCGGTGCACTCATAAAACAAGAATAGCATGCCCCATTACCAAAAGATTTTTTGGTTTTTTTACCACAAATAATGCAGTTTATTTGCCCTTCAAACTCTAATATTATAGGTTTGCCTATTAATTCATTCATGGGCAACCACTCATTATCTACAGCTAAAAAATATTGAATTTCATTTTCTAACTTAGTTGCCATTTTACTTAAATTGGTAGTAATATTAGACATTTTCTATTTTTTGTAAAAGTAAGAGGATTGACTTTAAATGCAAAATCTGATTTTTGAAGAAACCTACGTGCAAGTATTACTATCACTTATAATTATATGCTTTTACATATAATTTTACTAAAATAAATTTATTTATACGCAAATGCATATAATTTTTATTTTTTTATTATTTTTGTATGTAAATACATATAAAATGACTGAAATTTCAGACTTTGTAAAAAGAAGAAGAAAGCAATTGAACCTAACACAAGAAGAATTTGCAGAGAAATCGGGTGTAGCACTGACTGTTATTAGAAAGATAGAGCAAGGGAAAGATAACCTTAGTTTGTCAAAGGTTAATCGGGTTTTACACATGTTTGGTCATATTTTGGGTCCTATAAAAATACATGATGAGGCAAGGAATTATTAAATATAACAATATAAAAGCAGGAATATTAACAGAACAAGATAATGGAGAATATTGCTTTGAATATGATAAGGATTACATTAAAAACTATCCAAATCAATTTATTACCTTTAATATGCCCATTAGAATAAGCCCTTACTTTAGTAAAAGACTTTTCCCTTTTTTTGATGGATTAATTCCCGAAGGTTGGCTGTTAAATATCGCTTCGGAAAGTTGGAAAATTAACAAAAATGACCGTATGGGACTTTTGCTCGCTTGCTGTCAAAACGCTATTGGGGCAGTAAGTGTGCACACTGTAAATTCTAATAAAGATGTCTAAATGCTTGTATTGTTATAAAAAACTTGAAGAAAATCAAGTAGATTTTCATCCAAAATGTTCTAAATCTTTTTTTGGCACAAGTAAAGCTCCAGTTTTGCCTTATCATTTAAGGGAAATGGAAAAACTAGCTAAGGAGGCTGTAGAACAATCGGTAACTGTTCCCGGTGTTCAGCCCAAACTGTCTTTGGGTTGGATAAAGGATGAATTAGATAAAGGTCAATCTGGTAGATTAACTATAATGAATGCTTTAGATGGGAGGTACATTTTAAAACCTCAAAATGCTAACTTCCCTCAAATGCCCGAAAATGAGCATCTTTCTATGAAATTAGCAGCCTTGTTTAATATTGATATTGTACCCATTAGTTTGATTCGCTTAAAATCGGGAGAACTTTGCTTTATTACTAAACGAATAGATAGAAATTTGAATGGCACAAAAAATCACATGATTGATTTTCTGCAAATTCTTGAATTGGAAGATAAGTATAAGGGAACAATGGAAATGTTGGGGAAAGAAATTGGAGAGCTATCGGTAAACACTTTATACGATAAGTTGCGATTTTTTGAATCTACTGTTTTTAATTTCATTATTGGCAACAATGACATGCATTTAAAAAATTATTCTATGTTTTTATCTGAAATGGGGTGGGTTCTTTCTCCTTCCTATGATTTACTAAATGTTAAAATGATACTACCTAAAGATAAGGAAGACATAGCTCTACTGCTTGGAGGTAAAAAGAGTAACTTTAAAAGGGGATATTTTGATAGGCTTGGGTTCGCTTTAGCATTAAACGAAAAACAAATTGACGGAGTTTATAAGCGACTTAAAAAATGGTTACCAAAGGCAATTGAGCTTATTGACAACTCTTTTTTAAATGAAAAAAGAAAAATGGCATACAAAATACTAATAACAGAAAGAGTTAAGATTTTTAGTTAATCTACCAATTTCACTCCATTTTTCTCTATGGTAATGAATTTGTTTTTATATAAATTCCCTATTGCTTTTTTGTAGGCTTTTTTACTCATTTGCAGATTTTGCCTTACCTCTTCCGCATCACTTTTATCGTGATAAGGCAAAAAACCACCATTTTTTCTTAATATTTTAAGTATAGTTTCGGCATGTTTTTCTAAAGAAGCTACTCCTGGCGGTTCAAAAAGTAAGTCTATTTTTCCATCTTCACGCACTTGCTTTATGTAAGCTTTTGTTTGCATTCCGGTGCTTACTTCTTTAAAATTTTCATTAAAATAAGCTAAGCCTTTGTAGGCATTGTTTACTATACAATTATATCCCAAAGGAGATTCGCCCAACACCAAAACACTCACTTCTTCTTGTTCTTTTAAAGTTTCTTTAGCATCTTTTTTAATAAACTTATCCCATTTTGAGCTGGCTGTCAATCTTTTAGTTTTTTCATCTAAATACATATAAACCAAATGGTATTCGCCTTCCTGCATTTTAGATTTTTGTTCTTGAAAAGGTACAAACAATTGCTTGTCTATGCCCCAATTTAAAAATGCACCAACTTTGTTTACGCTTCCCACCTCTAAAAAAGCAAAACTATCTATAATTATTTCGGGAGTTTGAGTAGTGGCAGTTATACGCTCATCGCTGTCTAAATAGATAAATACAGTTATTTCATCATCAATTTTTAGATCATTTGGTACAAATTTATTGGGCAGCAAAACATCTTCTCCTACTTCATTACCTAAAAAATAGCCTACGCTTGTTTCTCTAAGTACTTTTAATGTGTGGTATTTACCTATTTCCATTTTTTAATTTTGTACAGTTATATCTCATCAACTAACCAGCTAAACCAATGTTCTTCCCACGGCATTTGCCACTGGTTTTAAGCTGGCTTGAAGCTGTGCAAATTCATCAAAATTTAGTTGTTGTGCTGCATCACTCCATGCTTCTTTAGGTGTAGGGTGCGTTTCTATAAGTAAGCCCTCTATACCCATAGCCACACACGCACGAGATAAATCCGGCACGCCATAAGCATATCCCATAGCATGACTTGGGTCTAAAATTATAGGTAAATTAGTTTTCTCTTTTAAAAAAGCTACGCCACATAAATCTAAAGTAAAACGCGTATTGGTTTCAAAAGTTCTAATTCCTCTTTCGCATAAAATAACATCATCATTGCCACCGCTTAAAATAAACTCGGCTGCCTGCACAAACTCTTGTAGTGTAGAGCCAAATCCTCTTTTTAACAAAATAGGTTTTCGGGCTTGTCCACATCTTCGCAAAATACCGTGGTCGTACATGGCTTTAGCACCTATTTGTACAATATCGGCATACTCAATAACGTCATCTACATGGCTGGCATCGCGTACTTCTGTTATAATTTTTAAGCCGTATTTATCTCGCATTTTTGCCAGCAGTTTTAAACCCTCTAAGCCTAAACCTTGAAAACTATATGGCGATGTGCGGGGTTTATAACAGCCCGCTCGCAACACTTTCACTCCCTGTTCTACACAAAATTTAGCCGATTTTTCTATTTGTTCTTCGTTTTCTACACTGCATGGCCCAGTTATCATTAAAGTATGGTTATACTCCCCTCCTATTTTTATGTTTCCAATGCTTATTTCTCGCGTTCCCGAAATATATTTCTTGCTCGCCAACTGAATATCGTTTGGAACAGCCACATATTTAGATACTTTTTCTTCTAAATATTTGGGTAACTCTTGCAATTTAGAAGGCGTAACTAAAACTATTTCTTCCTTTTCTATTAAAATAGCTTTTAATTTATCTGCTATTTGCTGTGCCTCTTTGCCGTCTATATTTTTATTTAAGTGTATTATCATATTTAGCCTTCGCCTTTTATTAGTTCATTAAAAGTTATCATTCCTTTTAGTTTATTATTGTTATCCACTACGGGCAAAAACAACAAAGGAATATTTGATTTTTTTATAAAAGAAAGCATTTCATAAGTAGTATTACTCTCTTTTATGGTTTTTGGAAATGGATTTATAATGTCTGCTAACTTTATATTGTTCAAGTTTTGCATATTTTTTAGCAAACCTTTTCGCAAATCTGCATTACTGCTTATTCCTTCTAAAGCTCCATTTTTTGTAAATAAAACTACACCCATTTTATATTGCTCTATAGCTTCTACGGCTTGCTTAAAATTTGCATTTTCCATTTCTAAAATAGGCAATTTATCTAAATTTAGCATAAAATCTTTTATTAAATAATACGACCCTTTTTGATGAAAACGCAAATCGGAAAGAGCCACTGCCGTATTGTTATTATTAACTAAAAAAGAACCCGAAACTGCCATACTAACACCCAATAATCGCAAAATAAACGATACTTCGGCATTAATGCCACCATCTACATATATAGGCGTATTAGGAAAAAGTGCTCTGCATTTTCTTATGCGTTCAAAACTACTTTTTTCAAAAGTGCCACCGCTTTTGCCCGGTGTAGTGGTCATTAATAATATATAATCTAAGTTATTTTTGTAAGGCTCTATAACCTCTAAATCTGTAGTGTTTGTTAGTGCTAATCCTAATTTGTAATTGTTATTTGCAGGCAATTTAAAGCCTTTCTCTAAGTTTTCATACTGAAAACAAAGCTGAGAAACGCCCCACTCATTTGCAAAAGACACAAATTTTGAAATATCACTACTAATAACATGCAAATCTATGGGTGTATTAGAAATGCTTTTAATGGCTGTTATATCTTTAGCTACTTTTTCGGCATCTTTATCAAAACAATCAATATGGAAATAATCCAGTTTAAGCTCATCAAGTTCATGAACCAAAGAAGGCAAGTCTTGCTGCTTAGCAGAATACAATGAAGCCGAAATTTTCACGGTGTAAAGGTACAATTTATACCAGTTGTTAACTCAAAATAGTTTGGACTATTTTGAATTTCTAATCGGTATTAACAAAAGATTGATTAAGTTTTGGAATAAATAAAGCTTATTTTTGCAAAAAATTAGAATAATATATGTGGATGAAATTGTACAAACAGTATTTAATTTACAGGCTTTATATTGGTATTGCTTTTTTAGCACTTTCCATAGTTTTAGCTGTTATTGGCAATAATTGGGGTTGGTTTTCTTTAACTTTAACCATTGCTTTAATCTCTATTATTTCTCATTTTTTATTTGGTCCATTGCGTTTAGTGCAAGATGCTGTAGAACAACAAGATATGGAGTTGGCACAGAAGTATTTAGATATGGTTCAGTTTCCAAAGCTGTTAATTAAGCCTGTGCGTCAAGGTTATTATATGATTAAATCTAATTTAGCTTTAACTAATAAAGATTTTTCTAAAGCTGAAGATTATATTAAACAAAGTATTAAAAGTAAAAACAGCATAGCCGGGCAGGAATATGAAGGGATGTCGTACATGCAGTTAGGTATGCTAAATATGCAAAAAGGCAATACTAAAGAAGCTAAGAAAAATTTAAGATTGGCATTAAAACACGGCTTGCCTGATAATGATTCTACGGCTACCACTTTACTCCAACTTTCAAGTATAGAAATTTCTGCTCGCCAATTTCAAATAGGGAAAAAGTATTTTAGAGAAGCTAAAGCTTTAAAGCCTAAAAACCCGGAGATAGTAGCTCAACTTAAAGAAATGGAAAAATATATTTCAAGAGTTAGATAAGAGAAACTACTCAAAATATTTTTTGCCTTTAAGTGCTATAAAAACAAAAAAAGAGAAAAATACAAACACAAAAAACAAGATATACAATACTCCGGTATTAATGCCTGCCGCTTGGGTATTCCCTGCTTCTACGCTTGTTTCTGCTCCTGCCTTACACATAGCACATTGTGCCCATGCCATTTGTGCATAAAATAAAACTATTGCTAATAAAGCTATTAACTTTTTCATACTGTAAAGTTAAGTAAGTTTTAAAAATTATAAAAAGGAGAAATCATAATATAAACTAAAACACCCGAAACTGCCACATAAAACCAAAATGGCCAAACTTTCCTTGCTAATTTTTTATGTTTTTCATATTTATTGCTCCAAGCGTAGTAAAAAGTCATTAAAATAAAAGGCATAATAAATGCCGCCAAAATAATATGCGTAGCTAAAAGCAATAAGTAAACTATTTTTAAAAATCCTTCATCGGTATATCTTGTGGGTTCTGCCAATGTATGATATATAACATACGACACTAAAAATACTGCCGAAACCACAAAGGATAAGAACATTGTTTTTTTATGCAGTTCTGTTTTTTTTGTTTTAATAAAATATAAACCGACTACCAAAAGCAAAGCTACAATGCTGTTTAAAATAGCATGAAACTTTGGAAAAAAAGACAAATCTAAGCCCGTAACGGTTCTTTTATCTATTCCCCAGTTTAAAACTCCTACTAATAATGCCACAACCACCGATAGTGCCACAATAATCAGTTTTGCTCGTTTTTCGCTTAATTGAATTGCCATAATTATTATCTTTTAAATTCTTTTTGCAAAAGTAATATATCTCCCATAAGTATATTCACTTTATTTTCTGATGAGCCGTCATAATAGCCTCTGATATTCCAATTAGGGTCTAATAAAATAAGTTGTTTAGCATTAATAATATCTTCACTACTTTCAAGGCTTTTTTTCATCTGCTTTGCCAATTTTAATTCGTCATTGGCTAAATTAACAATTTGCTCTTCGCTACCGTTTAAAAAATGCCATTTTCCGGGTATTGCTCCATACTGCTGTGCATATTGTTTTAACACGGATATTGAATCCGTTAATGGTTCTGTAGTAAAAGACAATAGCACTACCCTATCATCTCTTATCATTTCAGATTGTATGCGTGCAAGTTGTTGGCTAATTTTTGGACTAACAGTTGTATTATTTACACTAAAAAAGTTAGCTACAATAATTTTATCGTGCAAAACCTCTTTAGTTATTTCTTGATTATACTGATTTACAAAATTAAAATTGTTAATGGCGTAATATACACTATCTACCCTATATTTTCCAGCACCTAAGTTTACAGTATCTATACCCACAGGATACATCTTTCGGGGGTATTTCATTGTGCTTAAATCTTCCCGTGCCTCTTTGGTATAGAAATAAAAAACAGTTAAAATTAAAAAGGGAATTAAGGCTACAATTATGAGCCAGTATTTTTTTACGTATTTGCCTTTATCCATTAAAAGAATATGGTATAAACAAACTCTCTTAGTTGATAGTAAGCAAATCCGTCATAAGCAAATGATAAAATATACCATACTAAGAACACAAACGGAAATAAAAGCGTAAACACAAAGCCTTTTTTCTCGTGCCCTACGTGCATAAATACTTTCATAATCCAGTATGCTTTTACCAAACTCATTATGGTTACAAAAACCATTAATGGCCATCGCGGCAAAGACATGGCTTCCATTAATTTATATTCGTATAACAAAGCTAAAGAAACCTCCAAAATTGTAACAACAGATAGTATAAGCGTTGTTTTGTAAACGTCTTTAACGTTTTGTTTATATTCTTCTTGAGTCATATGTGCCATTGCTCTATATTTTTATCTTTTTCTAATATTATAATAAGTAGTATCCTAAGAATACGTAAACCCAAACTAAATCAACAAAGTGCCAAAATAGTCCTATTTTTTCTACCATTCCATAGTTGCCTATTTTATCAAAACGACCTTTAAGCGTTTCTACAAGCAACCAAATATTTAAACCTACACCTGTTAAAACATGCAATCCGTGGAAGCCTGTTATGGTAAAAAAGAACATTCCAAATTGTACTGGACCTTCTCCTTCGCCAGAAGCACTAAATGGTGTATGCCACATAGTCATTCCTTCATGTATTAAGTGTGTCCACTCTAAATACTGACACCCTAAGAAAGTTAATCCCATTAAAATAGTAGGTATTAAAAATTTAACTACGCCCATTCTATTCATCATAAACCCTTCTTGTACGGCACGCACCATAGTTACTGAGCTTATAATTAATATAAAGGTCATTATTGATACAAATATTAATGGGTAATTATTGCCCTCAATACCCGGCAATGTATTAAAAACATTACTTGACAAAGGCCATGTATCTAAATGTGCCGTTCTTGCAGCCGCATAAGCTACTAAAAATGAGGCAAAAATAAAGGTATCTGATATTAAGAAATACCACATCATTACCTTTCCATAGGAAGCATTAAAAACTCCTTTTAATTTTTCCCACTCATGAACTACGTATTCTCCGTTTGATGATGAATCTGCTGACATAAAAATTTTTTATTGATAATTAAAATAAAAAAATACATATAAATATACCCACAAAGCATTTACAAAATGCCAGTAAGTAGTTAATAACTCTAAAGCTAAAACCCTATTGGGATTCACTATTCCACTTCCTTCAAATTCTTTGTCTTTTTTACTCAAATATGATTTTATCCATACTATTAGTAAAACAACTAAGCCGGTTATAATATGCAAACCATGCACTATAGCTAAGAAATAAATAAAAGACCCCGAAACATTTCCACTTAAAGGAAAATCCATATTAGTAAGTGCATTAAAGCCTATTAATTGACTTATTAAAAATGCTAAACCGGAAATGCCACTTACTAATAACAAAATCAAATATTGGTTAAACTTTGCTTTTTTATATGTTTTATAAGTAAAGTAAAATAAGGCACTACTTATTATAGCTATTATTGTACTAATGGTAAATACATTAGGCAATGGGAACTGAGCCCAATTTAAAGTGTCTGCTTTTTTTACTATTAATGAACTGGTGGTAACAGCAAAAAACATAGTAATAGATGCCATTCCTATATATAACATTAACCTAAGTGCAAAAGCACGTGTTTTTTGCTCTTCGTTAAAATTAGGTTGATATGTATTATTTGCTATTTCCAATTTTTAAAAAAATAAATTATCTAACAAAATTGCTACCAAAGCCAAAGGTAAATAAAGAAAAGATGCAAACATTACTTTTCTTGCATTTTCATCAGTTGTATTTTTAAGCAATTTTACAGAAGGTATAATAAATAAAACGGCAGCTATTAAAAGCACTATAAACCCAAACAAATGAACATACCCCAATGAATATATTAAAACTGTAAGTGGAAATAATGCCAAAGTATATACAAACATATTAATGGCACTTCCTAAAGTTTTACCCTTACTTGAAGGCAAAAGCATAATATTAGCTTTTTT
This sequence comes from Chitinophagales bacterium, assembly GCA_020635995.1. Taxonomy (NCBI): domain Bacteria; kingdom Pseudomonadati; phylum Bacteroidota; class Chitinophagia; order Chitinophagales; species Chitinophagales bacterium. The sequence goes on from JACJYS010000002.1 coordinate 251,903, forward strand.
ATAATCATCATATTGTACCCATGCTATACCCCAAAAATGAGGAAACTGCCAAATAAACTGAATTAAAAATAAATACAAGGCTGTATTGCTCAAATATCCACTGGCTGCCACGGCTCCTATCATAGGAGGCAATGCTCCCGGTATAGCTCCCACAAAAACAGCTATAGGATGTACCGTTTTTAATGGTGTATATATAAACGAATATGTTATTAACGATATAGCCGACAATAAACCTACAACTGTATTAAAGTACAATGACAAGATAAGCAATCCTGCTACAGCAGCTAAACCACCCCAAAGAATGGCTTCTTTAATAGTCATTTTTTCAGCAGGTAAAGGTCTGCTTTTGGTTCTGTTCATTAAAGCGTCAGAATCTTTCTCTATAATTTGATTGAAAGCATTGGCTGCTCCCGAAACCAAAAATCCACCTAAGCCCAATAAAAAGAACGAAATAAAATTATACGAATCTGCCAATAATGCATACCCAACCAACGATGAAAATACTACAAAAGTATTTAACCGTAGCTTGTACAACACTGCCAACTGAGAAAGTTTTGCTTTCACAGCACTTTGAGTTAATGATATGCTTTGAGTTTGACTCATTTATATATTAATGTTCGTGTTCTCCTTCTTCTAAAGGTTTTGTTTGAGGGTTAAATTCATGTCCATTTACACTATAATCATAAGGCCAACGATATACTGTTGGTAATTCTCCCGGCCAGTTTCCATGCCCAGGTACTACAGGTGTTGTCCATTCTAAAGTATTGGCATCCCAAACATTTTTATTTTCTTCAGTTAATTTTTCTCCTTTAAACATACTGTAGAAGAAATTCATTAAAAATGCAAATTGAGAAATAAACACTATAAATGCCGCTACAGTTATTAATACATTCACGTCATGGAAATTATTAAAAGTTTGGAACTGGTCAAAAGCATAATATCTTCTTGGAACGCCAGCCATAAAGTGCATTGGAAAAAACACCAAATATCCACCTATTAAAGTACCCCAAAAGTGCATATAACCTAAAGTGTCATTCATTTTTCTGCCAAACATTTTTGGAAACCACTGATAAACACCTGCCCACATACCAAAAAATGCAGATACACCCATTACTATATGAAAGTGTCCTACCACAAAATAAGTATCGTGCAATTGAATATCTATAGTTGAATTTCCTAAGTGTAATCCTGTGATACCACCTGTAACAAAGAAAGACATAAAGCCTAAAGCAAATATTAATGGAACGGTAATCCTAATATTACCACGCCATAAAGTTGTTATCCAGTTAAAAGATTTAATGGCAGAAGGAATGGCAATAAGTAATGTAAAAATAGCAAATACTCTTCCTATAGCCGGACTCATACCCGTAACAAACATGTGGTGTGCCCAAACAAAGAAACCAATTACCACAATAGCTCCCATAGACATTATCATGGCTTTATAACCAAATACCGGTTTTTTAGCGTGTACAGATAGCACTTCTGAAACTATACCCATAGTAGGTAGTATAATAATATATACCTCTGGGTGTCCTAAAAACCAAAACAAGTGCTGGAATACAATTGGACTACCACCTTTGTATGCTAATAAATCTCCGTTTATAACTATGTTATTTAAGAAGAAACTAGTATCTAATAAACGGTCAAATTCTAATAAACCTGCTGCAGCAACAAGTGCCGGGAATGCTAACACACCAATAACAGCTGTAAACATTAACGCCCATATTATAAGTGGCATTTTTGTTAAAGACAAACCTTTTGTACGCATAGTAAGTATAGTAGAAATATAATTTAAACTACCTAAAGTACTGCCTATTACAAATAATGTAATAGCTGAAAGCCACATATCAAATCCTAAACCGGAGCCTTTGTTTAAAGCCACATCTCTAATACCATTTAAAGGAGGGTAAGCTGTCCATCCACCAGAAGCGGGTCCTGTTTGAATAAAAAATGAAACGAACAACACAACACTGGCAGCAAAGAAAAACCAATATGACAACATATTCATAAACGGAGATGCCATATCTCTTGCTCCTATTTGTAAAGGAATTAAGAAATTACTAAAAGTACCACTTAAGCCTGCTGTTAATACAAAAAACACTAAGATAGTACCGTGCATAGTAACCAATGCGTAGTAAAAATCATTACTTATTTTTCCGCCTTCAGCCCAACTACCTAATACATTTTCTAAAAAAGGAAATGTTTCATTAGGCCATGCTAACTGAATTCTAAAAAATAAAGATAATAATGCACCTACAACTGCCCAAAATATACCTGTAACCAAAAATTGCTTGGCTATCATTTTATGGTCTTGGCTAAATACATATTTGGTCAGCCAACTTTCTTCATGGTGGTGATCATCATGTGCATGACTGCCATGCCCTTCTATTTGATGTCCTATTGCTTCGCTCATGAAATTTTATTTTGTGTTACTTATTTTAATAATTACTGTTTTCTTAATTTGTTGCTATAACTGTTTCGTAATATGATTTTTGGTCTTTAACCCATGCATCATACTCTTCTTGAGTTACTACTTTCACTTCTCTTCTCATAGCAAAATGTGATTTACCACATAATTCTGCACAAGCTAACTCAAATGTGAAATCTTGCCATCTTGGGTTGCCGGTTTCCGGATTAATTTGTTGCCAATATTTACTTTTCTTAAGCACTTCTTCTTTGTACTGTTCTGTAGTGTATTTTGGCGTAAACATAAAACGAGTAGGCATACCCGGCACACAGTCCATTTTAACTCTAAAATGAGGCAAGAAAAAACTGTGAATAACATCTTGAGCACCAAGAATCATATATGTAGGTTTACCTTGTACTAATACTAATTCATCTGCCATAAAATCATCTCTACTATGCTCATCTTCCCAATTAATACCTAATTCATTAATAGTAGATATGTGTTCTTTATCTATTATTCTTTCCCCAAATTTTCCGTCTGTACCAGGGTATCTCATTATCCAACCAAATTGTTTTCCTGTAACTTCAATTTCATGAATAGCTCCCGGCTCTTGTGGCAATGATTTAAAATCAAATATTTTATCCCAAGCACTTAAACCTTTAAAAGATAAAAACACTAAAACTATAGCAGGACCTACTGTCCATATTATTTCTAATTTATTGCTGTGTGTAAAGAAATAAGCTTGCCTATCTCTTCTATATCTATATTTATATACAAAACTAATAAGCACAATATGCACACCTACAAATACCAATATAGCTATTAAACTTGTTATATTAAACATGCTATCTACCCAGTCGCCATGAATACTTGCCGACTCGGGCAACATACGTGGATAAAGAGCATAAAAACTGTATGCCGTAGCCGAAAGACCTATTATAAGAAAAGCCATTAACAATTTAGCTTGTGTATTGCTTTTTCTTTCTAAAGCATCTGTTTTATCTTCTCCAGAAGCAGATAATTCTGTTGCTTTTGCTACCAAAAACATGATAGCAAAAAATAGGACTATCGCCAAAAATATTAATAAACCTGTACTCATTTTTATATACTTTTATATATGGTGATTTAAACTTTCTTTTAAGAACGGATCTTCTTCAATTTCTAATTCTTGACCATCCAATCCTGTAAAAGTTAATAACAAAAAGATTCCTAAAAATCCTGCAAAAAACATCAATTCTATTAAACCCAATCTTGCATAAGATTTAGATTCTTTTTCATGCCCGTGTACTTCTCCGTGTTCTACCGTAGTTTGGTTAGCTTCTGCACCATGTGCATCTGCATGCACGGTATTTTCTTCATTAGCTACAACAGCATGTGTTTCTACTACATTTTGTTCTACTGTTTCAGTAGCCGTATTTTGAGCATATAATACTGTTTCAGCATTTAATAAAGCATGTTCTTCGCCATGTGCTTCAGCATGTTCTACTTTAGCCATTGGTTCATACATAACCATATAGAAAAAATCTAAATAATGACCAAATATTACCATCACAGAAACAAATGCCATAGTTAACATTTTACGCTTAGCATCTCTTGACATTAATGCTAATAAAGGCAACAAGAAATTTATTACTAAAGTAGCATAAAACAAGAATTTAAACAGTCCTACATCAAATCTCTTATTGAACCAAACTGTAGCTTCCGGTACGTTAGCATACCATATCAGCATAAATTGAGAGAACCATAAGTATGTCCAGAATATACTAAAGCCAAACATTAATTTTCCTAAATCGTGAATGTGATCTATATGCACTTTTGGCATATATCCAGCTTGTTTTAATCCTATGATAATTAAAATCATCATAGCTAAACCTGCACATATATAGCTGGCTAAATTATACCAACCAAATAAGGTACTATACCAGTGTGGATCTAAAGACATGATAACCCACCAGCTTAAAATAGAACTACTAACTCCAAATATTAACAAGAAAGCTGCCGATAATTTTTTTGCTTTTGAATATTCTTTCCAATTTTTAATACTTACGAAGTTTTTAGGCAATAAATAAGCAAACAATGCCCACAAACCAAAGAAACCTAAAACTCCTACGGTGTACCAAAATCTTGTTAAAAAAGGAGATTTTCCCGAAACTATAGAATCTACGTGGTGTGGGTCTGCCCAGTGGCTATATAAGCTTGATGGAGCTATCCACATACCTGCTACTATAACTACAAAAAGGATAAAAGCTACAAATAAGAACCTTGACATAGCAATAGGTATTTTTTTAAATACGGTATGCCATCCTCCATATCCTAATTGATGAGCTGTTATAAAAAATACACCTGTTACCGCTATACCTGCAAAGTAGTATGTATTTAATAATAAATTAGCCCAAAAACGGTTATGATGTGCTGTTTTATCAAAAAAGAATGACAATATCATACCTACAACGCCTACGGCTGTAAGTGCATACGCCCATTTCTTTAAATTATTTCCGAATGTAAATGTTTTGTTTGACATATCTTTCTATCTTTTTCGGATTAGTTTACGTTTAAAATTTTAAATGTTGTTCTTCTGTTTTTTTGATGATCTGCACCTGTGCAGTTTTCTCCACAATCAACAGCAGGCTCAGTTACTCCATATCCTTTAGCCATAAGTTGATTGGCTTGTACTCCATGGTCAGTTAAATAAGTAACTACTGAATTTGCTCTATCATTTGAAAGAACCATGTTTTTATCAAAATCACCTCTTGAATCGGCATGAGAGCCTATTTCTACAACTACATTAGGGTTTTTATCAAAAAAGCTAACTAATTGATCTAAAATATATTCAGATTCCGGTCTTAATTGAGCCGAGCCTACATTATAATATATATTAGGTACATCAAATTGAGAACCCGCAGAAACATCTATAGAATCCACTTCTATTTTTGTTAGTGTATTTGTTTCTTTAATTCCTGCTAAACTTTTAATGTAGTGTAGCACTTTCCATCTATCTTCAGGGCTTAACTGAGAATAATATCCTCCCATCATGTTTTTTCCATAAGAAATAGAATAAAATAACTCTCCGTCACTCATGCCCACTATTCTGTTTTCAAATAATGGTGGAATAGAAGTAAAAGGGCCATCACTACCATCAGGTAAAGTAATTACTGTACCGTCAGCTTGTCCTTTTTTGCCATGGCAAACAGCACAATAGATATCATATTTTACTTTCCCTTCAGCTAACACTTTATCGGAACCCATTATAGGATTTTGAAGCATTACAGCTGCTAATTTTCTTTGCTCATTATCCAATTCAGGATGTTCAATAGGATTTTTAAAATAATTTTTAAATAAGTATGCCATTAATTTAGCATCATTATTTACTACTTCTTCGCTATTTGGCAAATATCTTCTTGGTATAGTGCCTGCTATAGGCTCAATGGCACTAATTGAATCATTTGCTGACTGATACTGATATTTTGTACTGGCATAAGCTTCATAAGCATTAGAGTAGTTCATATCGGGCATAAATATTCTTCCCGGAAAATCGCCTTTGCTTTTGCAAGACGAAAAGAAAGATGCCGTAACTACTACCAGTACTAAAAACATGAATTGTTTCTTCATTGTTTTGATTTATTCTTTTATATAATTATAGCTATTGCTATGTTTATTTAATTAATTTTTTCGCTTGACCTATCCAGTCCTCTCTATCTACTCTACCCGGAAAACCAGTTAAGTCTTCTACTGCTTCTTTAGCTTCATGGTCTAAATTAGCAATTTGCTCAAATCTGTATATTCCCAATTCATTTAATCTTCCCTCATATACAGGACCTATTCCTTTAATTATTTTCAAATCATCTTTTTGCCCTGCATCTACCACTCCTACTTTAGATAGCAATAAATTCTTTTTATGTGTTATTTCTTCTTCAGTAAGTTGTTTTTTCTCTACTACCACTTCTTCTACTTTTTTAGTAGCTTTAGGTTTAGGTGCACTACCCAAATAACTATCTATAGATTTTGTTTCTACATCAAAATCAGCAGTATCATCATAAAATTCCTTTGCAGAAACTTCAACAGCTCCACTATTTTTTAATATTGAAACTATTTCACTAACATTTCCTTTGTGTTCGTCATAATCAAAAACCAAAGCAAATCTATCATCAGTTATTCTTTCATCATAAATTCTTGGTTTTGAAAAAGGATTTAAGCCATTTCTTATGCAATAAACACAAACCATTCCTACTGCTGCACAAAGTACGGTAAGCTCAAACGTAATAGGAATAAAAGAAGGTAGTGGCCAATATGGCTTACCACCTATGTTTAATGGATAGTTTGATACAGAAATCCACGTCATTACAGCCAAAGCTATAAAAGTACCTGTAATACCAAACATAAAACCCGTAACATGTAGTCGGGTATCTCTATAACCCAATTCATGTTCTAAACCATGCACAGGAAACGGGGTAAGCGTATCGGTAATTTCAATATGTTTTTTTCTAAAATTACGAACAGCATCAACCAATTTGTCTTCATGGTCAAAAAGTCCTACTATATATTTATCGTTAGCCATTTTTAATGGTTTATTTATTTTTTAATAATTTGTATCAAAAACTCCTTGTTCTGCATATTTAGCTCCATAAGAACCTTGAAATTCTTTCTCCATTTCCGGGTCTTTTGCCAATTCTCTTTTTCTTGCTAAAGCTGAAGAACTACTAAATACTGCTTTTACCTCAGCAATAGCTATTACAGGGAATGCTCTTGCAAACAATAAGAATAATGTCATAAATATGCCTAAAGTACCTACATAAATGGCTACATCTACCCAAGATGGTAAGAAATATAACCAAGATGAAGGCAAGAAATCGTTATGCAATGATGTAACAATAATTACAAAACGCTCAAACCACATACCTATATTTACAAATATTGACAGTATGAAAGTGATAAAAATGTTTCTTCTTATTTTCTTAAACCAATATAACTGAGGAGTAACTACGTTACAAGTCATCATAATGGCATAAGCCCACCAGTATTCTCCTGTTGCTCTATTAAAGAAAGCATATTGCTCATATAAATAACCGGAATACCATGCTATTACTAACTCTGTAATATAAGCCACACCTACTATTGAACCCGTCAATACAATAATTTTATTCATTGACTCTATATGTCCTACGGTAATATAGTCTTCTAATTTTAATACTTTTCGGGTAATAATCATTAGGGTTTCTACCATAGCAAAACCGGAGAATATAGCTCCTGCCACAAAGTATGGAGGGAAAATAGTAGTATGCCATCCCGGTATTACAGATGTAGCAAAGTCAAAAGATACTATGGTATGTACTGAAAGTACTAATGGAGTAGCTAAGCCTGCTAATATTAATGATAAAGACTCAAAACGTTGCCATTGTTTAGCTGTTCCTGTCCATCCAAAACTTAAAGCGTTATATATTGCTTTACGCAATTTTCCTTTTGCTCTATCTCTAATAGTAGCAAAATCGGGCATTAAACCAGAATACCAGAATAATAAAGAAACGGTTAAATACGTAGAGATAGCAAAAACGTCCCATAATAATGGTGAGTTAAAGTTTACCCACAATGGACCTCTGGTGTTTGGATAAGGGAAAATAAAGAATCCCATCCATAAACGCCCCATGTGTATTAAAGGGAATAAACCAGCACATATTACGGCAAAAATAGTCATAGCCTCTGCTGCACGGTTAATACCTGTTCTCCATTTTTGACGGAAAAGTAATAACACCGCAGAAATTAAGGTACCTGCGTGTCCTATACCTACCCACCAAACGAAGTTGGTAATATCCCAAGCCCAGTTAACGGTTTTATTAAGTCCCCAAGTTCCTATTCCTTGCCAAATGGTCCAAGCGATAGCAAAAACACCAATCAAAGCAAAGGTAGCAGAAATAATAAAGCCTATCCACCACGATAAAGGTGGAGCTTTTTCTGTTGTACCTACAATATCATCCGTTATCTTAGTGTAGGTTATATTTTCGCCTTGTATAAGAGGTTCCCTAATGGGTGATTCGTAATGGCTCATATATTTCTTTGTTTCTTAAATTAATTTTTAATTATACTAAATCTTCAGTTTTTTGATTTCTAACCTTAGTTAAATATCTAACTGAAGGTAAGGTATGTATTTCTTCTATCACACCAAATGCTCTTGGGTCTGCCCACACTCCCGATACTATTGATTTTTGATTGTTAGTATCTCCAAATGTTATGGCGTCTGTTCCACAAGCCGCTTGGCATGCTGTTACAATATCATTATCTCTCAATGGTCTATTAGCTTTTTTAGCTTCTAATTTACCTAATTGTATTCTTTGTACACAGAAACTACATTTTTCTATAACTCCTCTACTTCTTACTGTTACATCCGGATTTAATACCATTTTAGCTAATGGAGAATGTAATCCTAATCCTGTTCCATTGTAGCTTACTGCTCCATCATTTCCATCAAAATCGTTGTTCCAAATTCCACCTTCATTGCTGGTAAAACTATCTGCACCTTGGTAATCGTACCAGTTAAATCTTCTTACTTTGTAAGGACAGTTGTTTGCACAATAACGAGTACCTATACATCTATTGTACGTCATTTGATTTAAACCTTCTGTACTGTGGTTTGTAGCCGCCACCGGACAAACGTTTTCGCATGGTGCGTTATCGCAGTGCTGACACAGCATTGGTTGGAAAATAACCTGTGGATTTTCTTCATCTCCGGTATGGTATTTATCTATACGAAGCCAGTTCATGTCGTGAGCTCTTCTCACTTCATTACGCCCTACTATTGGAACGTTATTTTCTACATTACAAGCTACTACACAAGCTCCACAGCCTATACATAGGTTAAGGTCTATACCCATTCCCCAGTGGTGTCCGTTTCTTTGCTCTTCGTAGTGTGCTCCTCCGTAGTCTTTACTACCTTCTATTTCATTAGATTCTACTCCTCCTCCGTATAATGAGTTAGAATATTTCTCCATCCACTCTTTTCTGCCCATCCACTCGCTACCAAAATTAATATCGTTTCCAGCAGCCGGATTTTCTTGCCATTCTGTTAAGGTAGTTTCTTTAACTACTTTTCTTGTTTTTACACCACCTAATCCTTTGTGTGTAATTCCAAATTCTTGCTGAACTATAGCCATTTTATGACCGCCTACGGCTGTAATATCTCCTACTGAGAATACTTCTGCATTAGCGTCTTTTGTTCTATCTAATAAAGCAAAAGCATTTTCACCTCTTTCGTATTCCGGATGTGTAGTTTTTGTTCTACCATATCCATAAGCAAAACCTAAAGCTCCATAAGGCACACCTGCCATTGCCACTACCGGCAATGTTAATTCTTTTCCGCCTACAGTTACTTTAGCTACTTTATATTCTCTATTTTTAGTATTGTGCCATAAGCCTTTTTCCTCAACCCATTTAGGATTAGCCATTAAATAGTTATCCCAAGTCATTCTTGTAATTGGGTCTGCTAATTCTTGCATCCATGGGTTATCTGAAACCGTACCATCTCCTATTTGCGATTTTTCGTAAAGTTTTAACTCTACATCTGATGATTTAGCATTTTTTACTACCGCAGAAGCTGCACTACTTAAGTTTGATGCCGTATATACGGCACTTCCGTTTGAGGTAAATGTTACTTCTCCATCATGTACGGCATTATCCCACAATGCATCAAAGCTTGAGTACATTCTTTGAGCCGGCAATACGTCTGTTTTCCAATTAGCTTGAATAAAATCATAGTAAGAAGTATTATCTCCCGACCATTTTAATAATGATTCTTGAGCTTGTCTTGTTTTAAATAGTGGATGTATTGTTGGCTGAATAGTTGCATAAACACCATCTTTTGGCATTACATCGTCCCAGCTTTCTAAGAAATGATTATCTGGACATACCACATTTGCTACCGCTGTAGTTTCTGTTTGGCGTGTAGAAAAATCTACAAGAGTAGCTTTACTAATATTTGCAGTAAATGCCTCTCCCAAATTATATGCAGGATTTGCATCTAACACTAATACTACGCCTACTTTGCCACCTTTTAAATCTGCTAAAAAAGAATTTAGCTTAGTATCATCTCCTTGTTTGTAGTAAGAAGCTCTATCCCAAGTAATTGTCTTGCCATAGTTGCCCAACATTTCATTGATAGCATTGGTTAACAACTGTACTTCTTTTGAGTTACTTCCAGAAACTACTATAGATTTTCCTCTTGCTGCAACTAAATCTTTAGCTACTTCTTTAAGTTTTGCATTTTCAAATTTACTGGAATCACTTAAAGTTGTATTTCCTGTAGCTGAAGCAACAAGGTTATATAATTTTAATAATGCCAAAGCTTCTTGAGATGGCATTACCGGTATTCTTAAATCTGCGTTTGAGCCTGTAAGAGTAGGAATACTTTCTACTTGAACGTGTCTGCTCATTTTTTTGTTAGTAGCACTTAATTTTCTACCTTTTGCATAATCGGCAGAAAATTCAGTTGGAGAAATCCAAGTGCCTAAAAAATCGGCACCTACGCTTACTATTAAATCGGCATTATCAAAATGATATTCAGGTATTGCTCTTTTACCAAAATTTTCATTATTGGCATCTAATAAACCACTTTCCGAAATAGCATCATACTGTACCCACTCTGCATTAGGGTATGTTGATTGAAATTTAGCTATTACTTTTTTAGTAGAAGGGCTTAAAATTGTACTTGATAATAGTACTATTTCTTGTCCTTTAGATACTGCTTCGCTTAGTTTTTTAGCTACATGGCTATCGGCAGTTTTCCAATCTGTAGATTTGCCGTCTATTAAAGGTTGCTTTATTCTTGCTTTTTCATCATAAAGATTTAACAAAGAAGCATAAGACTTAGCATCTACTCCACCATTAGAAATTTTAGATGATTTATTTCCTTCTAATAAAATTGGTCTTCCTTCTCTTGTTTTTACAAGTACGCTATTATAGTTTCCTCCTTTTGTATAGGTAGAAGCATAATAATTAGGAACACCCGGAGTAATTTCTTCTGGCTTTATAACATAAGGTATAGATTTTCTAACGGGCATTTCGCAAGCCGCTGCAACAGCTGCCGCAGAAACACTAAATCCCAACATCTTTAAAAAGTCTCTTCTTCCTGACTTTTTGGTTGAAATTGTTTCAGCTATACTATTTAAAACGGGTAAATCGGAAACACTATCTTCTGATTTTGTTTCTAAATTATCTCGTTTTTCGTCCAATGATGACCAATATTCTTTATTATTTGACATTTATATCGGAATTAAATTTTATAATTATTAATAGTGACACTTTTGACACTCTGTACCACCTATATCTTCCACAGTAACCTTATCCATTTTTCCGGATTTAAGGTCTTCATGAAATTTTTCATAAACTTGGTAATAGTTATTACCCATATCTACTTCTGTTTCTCTGTGGCAATTGATACACCACCCCATTGATAAAGGTGCGTGCTGTGCTACCACTTCCATTTCTTGAATATTCCCGTGGCATGTTTGGCACTCTACTTTGCCCGCTACTACGTGCTGAGCATGGTTAAAATAAACGTGGTCTGGTAAGTTATGAACTCTAACCCACTCTACCGGTTTATCAAACATATCCATTGCAGCATTTAAGCTGGCATCTAATTCATCTTGATTAACTTCTGCACCGTCATAATCTTGTTTTAGGTATGCCAATAAATCTTCTTTTGCTTTTTTAGCATCTTTATTGTCTCCATAAAAAACGCCATCATTAGGATTAAAACCTATAGCTGCATATATTTTAGCTATCTCTTTTCTTCCGTAAGTAGGGCCTTGTTTTATATTTTTGTGGCAGTTCATACATACATTTACAGACGGTATATTTGAATGTTTGCCTTCTGCTGCTCCTGTATGACAATATTGGCAATCTATTTGAAATTTGCCGGCATGCAAAGCATGTGAATATTTAATAGGCTGTGTAGGCTGGTAGTTTTGCTGGCGACCAAAAGAAATAGCTCCCGATGCCGTAACATACGATAACCACACTACTCCTGCTAAAACTAATACTGTAGCCAATTTTTTACTTCTCCAAAATGGCACTTCTGCTTCAAGTACTTTACCTTCTTTTTGAGCTTTAAGTCTTTTTAAAGTTTCAAATAAACGCCATAAAATAAGGGCTATTAATGCTAATCCTAAAACTAATAAGAAAATAAAGTTTTTAAGTGGAAAAACATAACCCGTACCTTGTGCTCCGTCTGCACCCACAACAGCAGTAGCCGTGGCTGGAGCGTTTTTATCAAAATTATCGGCATAATAAAAGATATTGTCTATATCTTCTGTAGATAATTGAGGGAATAAGCTCATTACAGATTTTCCGTACTCATTATAGATGCTGTTAGCATAAGGATGCCCGGCTTCTAATACAGCAGAATTGTTTTTTACCCATTCGTGAACCCATTCTTCACCGCTTTTACCATTATAATCTCCATTTTCTATCCATCTACCTAAAGCACCTTGCAAGGCAGGTCCCGTCATTTTTTTATCGGGCAAGTGACAACTTTGGCATTGAGATTTAAACAGTTTTTTTCCTGCATCCCACTTTGCTTGGTCTATATCTTGCCCTAAAACGTTCCCGTTAAAGGTTAAAATAATTGAAAATATAAATAGTGTTAAAACACTTAAAATTGAATGTTTATGGGCTTTTAGCCTAATAAATGTCATAGAATTGTCATTTAAAATCTCGGCAAAGTTACTATATGTTTAATAATTATTCCAAGAATGCGTGTCATAAATTGCAAGAAAATTGTTATTTAGAATGAGTATAAATTAACAAGATTTTAACAATGAAATTTTATGAGGCAATTATGCGTTTATTCAATATGAACAAAGCGTTTTTTTATACATTTATCACTTTTTCTTTATTTGTTTCGTCAAAAAGTTTACTTTGCCAAAACACATACACCCAAAATGATGTAATAAATATATACAATATTGATATAGAACTGCTTGAAAAATGTATGCTTGAAGAAACCAACAGAATAAGACACGCCAATGGCTTAAATTATCTGCATGAAGACTCTTTACTTCAAAAAGCTGCTTTATTGCATTCAAGTCAAATGAATAAATACGCATTTTTTAATCATGTAAATCCCAAAATAAAGGAAATAGCCACTGTAGATAAACGGCTACAATATTACAACTATCCTTATAAATCTTATGCTGAGAATATTTTATACACTTATATAGATAAAAATAATCCACCTACCTACAAACAGCTTGCTATCTATGCTATAAAACTGCTTTATAAAAGTAAGGAACATAGAAAAAATATAGTCAATCGTATTTACACTGATATTGGCGTAGGCATAGTTTTAGCTAAAAAATATGATGCTAATTATGTCTATTTTTATCTTACTCAAGATTTTGGGGCAAAATAGCCAAAGTTTTTCCAATGGAGTCAAAGCTTATACCCTGACAGGGTAAGTTTCTATTATTATAAAGATTGCTTCGCTCGTGCCTCGCTCGCAAAGACGTAATCGTGGAGGTTCGTGCTACGAGTTGCAAAGACGTGCTCATGTCCGTTCGTCTTTGCGAACGGAGTGAAGCAATCTATTTGGTGAAAGGACGTGCTTCACCCTGTCAGGTTATTTTTTGGTTTTTGTAGAGATTGCCACAAAAATTACTCCTGCGTCATAATTTTCTCGCAAAGACGTGCTTATATTGGCTTGAGTAAGGTAGATTTCTCCCTACGGTCGAAATGACAAGTAATAAAGAAGCCCACCCTGTATGGTTTTTTGTCCTTTACAGGGTAAAGTGATCTACTCCTTCAATATTTTTATACTATATTCTCCTTGTTTGTCTTTTAGCTGTATGAAATAAATGCCGCTGCTTAGATTACTTAAATCCAGTTGTTCTTTGCTTGGTTTTATCTTGGTTTTCATATATATTTTTCCTTGCAGGTCTATTATTCTTACTTGTAGGCTCTCTACCGTGTTTTGCAGTTCTATGTTTATATAGCTTTGTGCAGGGTTAGGATATACTTTTACTGTGCCTCCATCGCTTAACTGTACTATACCGGTGCCCACTACACTCACTTCTTGGCAGTAGGTGGTATCCCCACAGGTGTTGTAGGCGGTTAGGCATACATTGTAGGTGCCTGTTTGGGCATAGGTGTGTACCGGATTGGTTTGGGTGCTGTTTTGCCCGTCTCCAAATGTCCAATATACGCTGTCTTGGTTTTGTAGGCTTACGCCTGTGCCCGCTATGCTTAGGGTATCTATGTGCAGACCGGCACTTTGTATTTGTGGCGGTGGACATGTTATATTGATGCTTTGGCAAAAACTATCTGTGCCACAGGTGTTTTGTACGGCTATACATACATTGTATATACCGCTTGCCGTATAGTTATGCTGTGGCAGGCTGTCTGTACTGCTTTCCCCATCGCCAAAATACCATATATAACTATCGTATTGCTGTATGTTTACGCTTTGTATTGCTATGCTGTTAGTGCCGGTGGTGTAGGTGTAGCCACTTGCCAGCGGTGGTGGGCAGCCTATGTGTATTTGTTGGCAGTAGGTTTGTGTATCGCAGTAGTTTTGGGCGGTTAGGCATACGGTGTAGGTGCCGGTATCGGGGTACACAATACTTAGGGTAGGCAGGCTATCTGTACTGGTTTGTCCATTGCCAAAGTCCCATAGGTACGTTTCTGCATTTATAGTTGTATTGCTGCTTACTTGGGCGGTATAGCCTATATTTTGGGCTACGGTAAAGGCAGGCTGTACACTATCGCATCTAAAGCATTGGTTTACGCCATATTTGGCTATAAATATATCTCTATTGCTACCACTACCGTGGAGGGGGTTGAGGGTGCTGTCGGGGAAAATTATACTTTGCTGTTGTGTTCCTGTTATATAAATGTTATTATTTGAGCTAAGTTGTAGGCTAAAAGGAGAAACATCTGCTATTACAGTTGCACTATGAGGAATAAAATCAATATCTAATATATTCCCATCTAAATCAAATTTGGCAATAAATAAAGAATGAGCTGACAAAGTTGTTAAAATTGTATCAAATTTAAAAGGACCAGATGGAACTAACCCATATATAATAATTGTATCTTTTGAGCTGTTTAAAGCAAATTTTGCTTCTTCATTACTATAATTACCACTTATGTTTTTATGCCAAAGTATTGTCCCTGAACTATTATATTTAAGTAAAGTGTATTTATTAGTTGCACCTACACCTGCTATTTCGTTAAAAATAGTATCTCCTTGAAATATAGCCCCTTTATTTAATGTTGAACTATAAATACGAGCGTCAAAACAAGAATAAATATTTTGGTCGTTATCAAAATCCATGTCAATTCCTACTGAAGTACTTGGGCTTGTACCAATTACATGTGCCTGTTCAAACCAAATCAAATTAAAATCATTATCAAATTTGGCAAGAATACCGATGGTTCTATCCTGTCCATAGTCGGGAGTAACACCACAAAATGTATGTATAGCACTATCTATTCCTCCTGTTAAATAAACATTATTTTGATTATCTATCTTTAAACTTAGTATTGAAATTAAACCAGTTTGTGGCGATAAGTGCTTACTATCCAAATAATTGCCATTACTATCTAATTTTAATAAATGAAAACCTTGTTCCAGATAATGTCCATCTATATAGGCACTATCGCTACCTGCCAAGCCAATTAAATTACCATCGGCATCTTCTTGCAGTAGTCCTCCGGGTTGGGCTATTGTTAGTCTTTTATCATACAATTTATAGCTTAACAGATTACCGTCTAAATCATATCTTGCCAAGGCTCTCCCCACAAATCCCCATTGCAGATTAGCTATTACAGAATCACTCATATAGCAGGGGTAATTTTGCTGGGTATTTGTTACACCATTTACATATACATACTTATCCGTAGGTAAAATATTCCATATAGCTCCGCCATCGGCACTACCCCATTTATTTGCCCACTCTTCATTGCCATCGCAATCAAATTTAGCTATAAATCCGTTTGTGGTATTGCGTGTATTGTTAGCCAAAAGAGGTACATCCATATGTACGTTTTGTATATCTATACTGTTATAAAATCTTCCTACCATATAGCTGTTACCCCATTTATCTACTCTAAAATCTACTATATTGTCTTTGTCTTGGGTATTAGGGCCTTGCTGCCCCCCCTCCTATGCTGTGCATCCACTGCCAGTGGGCGGTGTTGGTTTGGGCGTGGGTGCATAGGGTGCTTAATATTAGTAGTGCGGTTATATGTAGTATGTTTTTCATGGTTTCTGTTTTTTATTGTTGGTTGTTAGCCTTTGGCTTTGGGCTTTTAGCTTTTAGTCTTTGGCTGTTGGCTTTTAGCTGTTGGCTGTTTTAATTATATTTTTTTATTCTCTCGCAAAGACGCTAAGTCGCAATGTTTTGGTTGGTGGTCAGTAGTCATTGGTCATTGGTCAAAAGTTATTGGTTATGTGTTTTTAATTATATTTTTTTATTCTCTCTCAAAGACGCTAAGTCGCAATGTCATTGGCTTAGGGCTTTGGTAGTTTTCATTTTTATCTTATTCTTTTTTAATTTTAGTTTTACTTCGGAACTACTAACACAGCAACTTGGCATCCCTTCTTTTTCTCTACATATTTCACAATATACGCATATTTTATTTATTTTTTTTCCTTTTCCTAAATTTAATCTGTTGCTTTTTTCTTCTAATTGCTCATATTCCCCTTTTTCTTTTTTATACCAACTGTACTTTACCCCTGCTGTATATGGTACTTCCAGTTTTGTTCTCCCACTGTCTATTTCTTTTATTAGTTGTATATCTGCTTTAGATTTTTCCATTAATTTTATAACGGCACTTAGCTCCCTTTTACAATTATATGTATCGCTTATTGACACGCTATATTCCCCATCTTCTCTTATACTTACTGTTGGAGTTGTATCGCCTGTACTCCACAAGTAATGAACAGGAGTGCTAACATGTGCAGCATCTGCACCTATGTCTTTTGCTATTCTTAGAATTACTTCTGCTCCCATGCAGGCATTGGAATCGCTTACTATTTTCTGGTGTAAATTATCTCCATTTATTTCTAAGATGTCTTCTACAAAACCAGTACACCCATATTTATCTGTAACCATTAATGATATTATAATATTGCGTGGCATACCTACCGCCCCATTAAAGGGGTAATCTCTTATGGGGTTTTGCAATAAACTACTACTACCATCTCCATAATCCCAATACCAACTTATTATATCGCCTGTGCTTTGGCTGGTAAAGTGTACGGGCGTTCCCTCGCATACGGGGTTGGGACTATAGGTATATTGTGCCGTAGCTTTTTGAGGAACACTTATTTTCTTTGTACTGTCTGCCACTTTTACTTCATAGTTTCCTTGTGCTAATATTATGCCTGCATTTGGATATATACCTTCATATACTTTTTTCTGTGAACTATCATATATCTTGCAAGGTATTTTATCTTGATTTAAGTATGTAATGTGGGTCGTTAGCGTATTTGCCTCTGTACATTTATAGTTTACTTCAAATTGTTCTTGAGCCGGTAATCGGCTTGCTATTAGTAATATTAATATTAGTAAGATAGGTTTGGTCATTGTTGTTTATTTGTGGACTACACAAGCATAAAGATATATTGTTTTTTAATTAATTCAAAATAGTTTAGGTAGTTTGTGTTAATAATTGGTTTTACATTTTGTCAATGGTTTATACTAAACATAATCTTTAGTTTGCTTCGCTCGTACCTCACTCGCAAGGACGTGCATTGGTTTTATTCGTGCTACGACTTGGAAGAACGAACTTGGAGTCGTGGCACGAATACGGTATTTGCAAAGACGTGCTCATATCGGTTCGTCTTTGCGAACGGAGTGAAGCAATCTGTTTTCAGTTATAATCTTCTATTTTACTTGATAAATCTTCCCATTGGGGATTCAATGAAACGATTAATGCTATTTTCTTTTTTCTTGATCCTGCCTTAATTTGTTTTTCTCTATAAATAGCTTCTTCAATGGATGTAAAAGACTCAAAATAAACTAACTTAAATAACTTATAGCGAGCGGTAAAACTACTGGGAAACAATATTAACTTATGTTCATTTATCCTATTCCATAAATTAGACGTTACTCCAACATACAATGTAGTATTATTCTTATTTGTCATTATATAAATATATCCACCTCTTTCCATTTATCATTTTTTCACTAAGATAACAATAAAGATTGCTTCGCTCGTGCCTCACTCGCAAAGACGTGCATTGGTTTTATTCGTCTGCCTTATTGGTAAACAAGTCCGCAGGATAACGTTCTGATGGTTTTACATTACATTTCAAAGTAAGGTAGATTTCTCCCTTTGGTTGAAATAACAGCAGGGGAAGTAAACTCGGAGTCGTGGTACGAATACGGTAACGTGCTTGTGTGTGGTTCTAAATAGTTTTTTAGTGGTAAAACACCAAATTGTTATATCTTTAATTTTCTAAATGAAAAATAAAGGTCTATACATATTATCTTTTTTGTTTTTTTGCATCTTTATAGCCGGCACTTTTTATAATGCTTTCTATTCTAAAGAAAAATTTTTTAGCAAGGAGCTTACTTATTCCGAAAATGTTTTAAGCGATTTTCAAGATGATTTTGAACAGGTATTGCAAGATTCTGCTCTCTTAAACCAACTTATAGAAAATGATATAAGCAAAAGCAATTTAAACTTCCTTTATGATAAACCCTACGAAATATATGTTTACAACTCTAATAACTTAACATTTTGGTCTAGCAACGCCTATGCCCTTTCTTTTAATAAAGAACTGCTAAATACAGAAGGCTTATTTGTTGAAGGGAAAAATGGATATTTTGTAGGCATAAAACAAAGTTATAAAGAGCATGATATTATAGCTTTACAACTTATAAAATCTAAGTTTGAAATAGTAAATGCTTATTTAACTAACGATTTTTCTCCTTACTATAAATTAAGCGATAAAGCTCAAATAATGGCTCCATTTGCCAAAACAGGAACGCCTGTAAAAAACAAAAATGGCGATACCATATTTAAACTAAGTGATGACACTAACGCCACTCATTATCTTAATAAAATTGACATTGTAGGATATTTAAGTTTACTGTTTTTAATGCTTTTTACACTCACTATAGTTAGAGCTGTTTCTAAAAATTATGGTTTCTCCCCTTCTTTAACCTTACACTTTATTTTATCTATACTATTTGTGCTTTTAGTACACTTTGTGCCTTATACCTTTAAAAATACTTTGCTGTTTAGTCCAGAAATTTATGCTTCGCAATACTTAGGTCATTCCTTAGGTATTTTGTTAATGATTATAATTGCCTTATGTACTTTCTTTCTCTATTTTTCGGTTTATTATTTTTTAAAGAAAATATCACTTAATAAAATACAGTTTGTTTGTTTTAGCATCATACTTATTACACTTATTTTATGCTATGGTTTTCTAATTAAGAGTTTAGTTATTAATTCTATTATTTCTTTTAATGTAATAAGCCTTACACTTACCAATATTTACTCTGCTATCTGTATATTTATTCTTGTACTTGGAGGTATTAGCTTGTTTTTAACTATTTCGGTATGGGTTAATCAGTTATACAACTATTTCCACAAAAAATCTATTTTCTATATTATCCCTACCCTACTTTTGTGCTTCTTAATATTTATTTTATTTAAACAAGATTTTAAAACAACACTTGTATATAGTGCTACTTTATTGGCGTTAATGTTGTTAAATTTTGCTCTTATACATTACGATAAGTACAGAAAACCTCTAAACTATATGATGCTATACATCATAACGCTTTCCCTTTTGCTTTCGTCATTAATAAATATATATAATCAGCAAGACGAAAATGACAAGCAGGCTGCATTAGCTATTAAATATAGCGAAAAAAGAGATTTACTTACTGAATATAAATTTGGAGTAGTCAAAAGTGAAATTGTTGAAGATCCTTATGTAATTAAATTCTTCACTTCGCCTTTTGTATCCAAAAAGGAATTGTACCAGCGTTTAGATTTCTTGTATTTTGGCGGATATTTAAGCAAGTATAATATAGAAACTTACGAGTTTAATAATGAAGGCAAAGGAATTAAAACTTCTGACACACTTAATATTGACTTTTATAAAAATAAACTTTCAGATGCCGAACAAACCGGTACGGAAAACATGTATCTACTTCCCAAAAAAAATGGGAAAAATGTTTACATTTCTTTACTGCCAATATACGTAGAAGGCAACAAAAAAGGAACTTTAATTATTGAGTTTACACCCAAAACCTACACTAAAGAAAATCTGTATCCCGAACTTTTAATAGAAGAAAATATTAACCTTGAAGCCCGATATGAAATTAAAGAAAACTATGAATACGCTGTTTATAATAACAATTATCTAATTTCTCAATCGGGAGAGTTTCCTTTTCCATACTTTTTAGGTACGCTACTTAAAGACAATGAAAACCCCAAAGAAAATGTAATAGTAAAAGATAATTACTGGCTTAATATTTTTCAAATAGACGACAACACAAAAGTAGTTATCAGCTCGCAAAAAAATAGCTTTTTAAAACAGTTTTCTTATTTCAGCTACTTTTTTATAATTATAATTTTGATGGCACTTTTAGCCGTTTTGGGACTAATAGCACTCAACTTTATTTTTAATTTTTTGCCTAAAAAACCACTGCGTTTTAGTCTTAAAAACAGAATTATAATTACCATTTTTTTAATAACCATTTCATCGTTTTTCTTAATTGGAATTGTAACGGTAAGTTATTTTAATGAGTCCTACAAAAATGATTACACCGAAGATTTAATTAGGAAACAAAAATCGGTACTGTCTTCTATAGCCTACTTAAACGACCAATTTAATATTACTTCGTACAATAATATTCCCTCCGGATTTAGTAACGATATTGCTTCATTAGCCAAAAACCAAGGTATAGATGTTAATATTTTTAGCAGTCAAGGCAAAGTGCTTATCAGTTCGCAACCGGGAATATTTAGCAACGGAATTATTTCTAAATATATAAACCCAATAGCTTATTTCAATTTATCTACTTTAAATTCAGAAAGATTTATACAAGAAGAAAGTATAGGAAAGTTGAAATTTCAGTCAATATATGTACCTATTAGAGATAAAGAAGGAAACTTGTTGGCATTTTTAAACATCCCTTATTTTGCTCAAGTTAAAGCCTTAAAAAAAGATATAACAGACTTAACTATTGCCCTAATTAATCTATATATTTTCCTTTTAATTATTTCTATAATTATTACTTATTTAATAGCCAATTCTGTTACCAGCCCTTTAGCTAAAATAAGCGAAGACCTACGCCAAGTGAGTTTAAGCAAAAAAAATAAAGCCATAGTTTGGAACAATCCTAATGACGAAATAGGTGCTTTAGTGGCAGAGTATAACAAAATGATAAAGGAAATAGAACGCAGTGCTAAAGCTTTGGCAAAATCGGAAAGAGAAACAGCGTGGAGAGAAATGGCTAAACAGATAGCCCACGAAATAAAAAACCCGCTTACACCTATGAAATTGAGCATACAGCACTTGCAGAGAGCCATAGACTCTAATGACGAACGTGTGCCAGAGCTAACCAAAAAAGTAAGTAATACCATTATATCGCAAATAGACACTTTAAGCGATATAGCTACGGCTTTTTCTAACTTTGCCAAAATGCCTACGGCACACAAAAACAAAATAAACTTAACGCTTAAAATACAAAATGTGGTTAATTTATTTAATGAAGAAGATAAGCAAACCATTATATTTAACCCCACTATTAAAGAAGCATTTATTTTGGCAGATAAAAACCAAATAATAGGTGTTTTTAATAACTTAGTTAAAAATGCTATGCAAGCCACTGAAGATATAGACAAGCCCACAATAGAAATAACACTAAGCGAAGAAGATGAGGATTATCTTGTACAAGTTAAAGACAATGGTTGTGGTATTGCCAATGACAAAAAGAATAAAGTATTTGTTCCTAATTTTACTACTAAATCAAGCGGTACGGGACTGGGCTTAGCCATAAGCAAACAGATTATAGAAAACAACAATGGCAAAATTTGGTTTGAAAGTACCGAAAATGTTGGAACTTCGTTTTACGTTAGCATACCTAAACTAAGCTAAAAATATGTTTAAAGACAAAGACAATACTAAATATCTACTATTTTACCTTATCATTATCTATGTATTTGCCTTTGTTTTTTGGTGGAGCTATTTATTATATACCAAAACAGCCCAGCATTACTCCGATTTAGTAAATCTTAAAAGCATACAGTACGAGCAAAACACCAATAAAGAAATAAAAGATTATTTTCTTACAGAAGATTTTAAAAACCTTGATGCACATTTTAAACGCCAAAAAACAATGATTATAACCGAAGGTTCTGTCTTTATTATTGTTTTACTTTTTGGCATAGTTAAAATATATAAATCATTTCAGCAAGAAATAAAATTAGCTCTTCAACAAAAAAACTTCCTGCTTTCTATTACGCACGAGCTGAAATCGCCACTGGCAAGTATAAAACTAATGAATGAAACCGTAAAAAATAGGGACTTGCCTAAACCCAAACAAAACGAACTTTTAGAGGCTTCTTTGCAAGAAGTAAACCGGCTGAGCAATTTAGTAGAAAACATACTTTTAGCCGCAAAAATTGAAAACAACACCCTTGGTTTTAATAAAAACAAGCTAAATCTAAGTCATATAATTAAAGACATAACCACCACTTACAAACATAGAGAAGACGTAGAAATAAATGAAGATGTACAAGAAGAAGTTTTTATAAATGGAGATATGCTTAGCTTAAATTCTATAATTATAAATTTAATAGACAATGCCATAAAATATAGCAACAAGCCAATAGTAGATATAACGCTACAAAAGAACACTAAACAGAAAATAGAGCTAAAAATAGCCGATAACGGCAAAGGCATATCGGACAGCGAAAAACATAAAATTTTTGATAAATTTTATAGAGTAGGAAATGAAGATACCCGAAGTACAAAAGGTACGGGTTTAGGTTTATATTTAGTGAGCCAATTGGTTAAATTTCATAATGGAAAAATAAGCGTAAAAGACAATAAACCGACAGGTAGTATCTTTATTGTTGAATTTTATGACTAATTCATGACAATGAATGTGAAATTTTTAACATTTCTTTACGTAAATAATATATACTATTCAATAACAAATAAAAATTGCAGCCATGTTAACTCCCAGAATATTATTAGCAGAAGATGAAAAAACACTACGTGACGGCATAAAACTTAACCTTGAAATAGAAGGCTACGAAGTAGAAGAAGCCATTAATGGCAAAATAGCCTTAGATAAATTTGGAAGCCAGCGTTTTAATTTAGTTATATTAGACGTAATGATGCCGGAAGTAAATGGCTTTGACGTATGCGAAAAAATAAGATTAACAGACCAAGAAACGCCCATTTTGTTTTTAACCGCAAAAGATACCGGCAAAGATAAAATAGAAGGGTTAAAACTGGGTGCAGACGACTATTTAACCAAACCTTTTAATCTTGAAGAACTACTTTTAAGAACCAAAGTTTTAATAAAACACAGTTTTAAAGGGACCGAAAATGAGCTAACTATAAACAGCTACACTTTTGGGGGAAATAAAATAAACTTTAGCACTTTTGAAGCTAAAACACACCAAGGAGAAACTATTAATTTAACAAAAAAGGAAAGTGCCCTTTTAAAACTCCTAATTGACAGGCAAAATCAAGTAGTTTCAAGAGAGCAAATACTACAATATGTTTGGGGTTATGATGTATATCCTTCTACAAGAACAATAGATAATTTTATTCTTTCTTTTAGAAAATACTTTGAAAAAGATGCCAAAAATCCACAGCATTTTCATAGTGTAAGAGGCGTAGGATATAAATTTATTGCTTAAAACTTTAACATCAAAAGTTAAAAATAAGGTAATTATATGTTAGAATAAGATAAAATAGTAACAATTACTTAACTTTGGCTTTCACTTTTTTTAATGTAAGTCAATGCGGTTTATTATTTCTATCTTTTTGGTATTTATTTGCTCACATCTTTTTTCACAACTAAACAGGTATCCATACATACAAAGCACCACGCAAACCAGTACCATTATAGCGTGGAAAACTGATAACACCGTAATTGGCAGAGTAAAATATGGTTTAAATCCTAACAATTTAGACAATAGTATTTTAGAAAGTGGAGCATCAAAACATCATGCTATTACGCTAACAGGCTTACAAAAAGACACTAAATATTACTACCAAATTCTTACAGGAAATACGGTTTTAGCAGAAGAATATTTCAATACGGCAAAAGACAGCACTGACCAAAATTTTTCTTTTATACAATATGGCGATTGTGGTTTTAACTCTACTGCACAGCACGAAATAGGTGCATTAATGGAAGCAGATAGTGCAGAGTTTGCCGTAGTGTGTGGAGATGTTGACCAAGGCGGTGTACCACACGTTACGCCCGGCAGTGGTGGCGATAATTATGACGATATATTTTTTGATGTTTATAACAATGGTACTACCACAAAAATGTTATCAAGAGAATGCCACTACACCGCCATAGGAAACCACGATACTTATGCCGATAACGGAGCAACTTATGTGGCAGAGTTTCATTTACCACATAATAATGCAGAAAACTCAGAAAGATATTATTCATTTACGTGGGGCGATGCAAAATTTATAGCCTTAGATGTAATAACCCCTTACGACCCGACTACCGTTCCTATTAATCAACTACCTATAGACCAAAGATATTGGACAGATTTTAGACCCGGCTCGCCTCAATATCAGTTTTTAGAAGATGAGCTAAAATGCAATGACAAAAAGTGGGTTTTTGTCTATTTTCACGAAGGACCGTGGACTAATTATTGGGGAGCAGATTACTATTTACCCAATTCTTTAGGTGGCGATTATTATCAATTTGAAGGCAATTTAATGGTTCGCCAATATTTAGTGCCTTTATTTGAGCAATACGGTGTGGATTTTGTTTTAGTAGGTCATTCTCATTTGTACGAACAAGCCTATAAAAATGGTGTGTGGTATATAACTTCCGGTGGAGCCGGAGACGTAGCGGGAAACTCGCAAAATGCAAGTAACCCCGAAATACTAAAATCTATAATAGATAATATGTACGTAAAATATTATGTAGATAGCAATACCGTTAGATATGATGTAATAAATGATGAGAATAATATTATTGACACTTTTAGCTTAACAAAAACTTATGTAGATTACAAAGTTACTCCGGTAGCTACTAACCCAACATGTGCCGGTGGCAATGACGGTACTGCTACACTAAACATACAAGGACCAAAACCACCTTACACCGTTGAGTGGTTTGATGGCACAACAGGAAACACAAAAAACAACCTAAGTGCAGGCACTTATTATGCTTATGTAAAAAATGCTTACGGATGCGAAAAAGTTACTTCTGTTACTATAAACCCTACCGCACCTTATAACGCTTCTATTTTAAGCTATCCTAATAATTATGCTTACTGCGAAAACGATAGCGTATTACTTTATGCCGATGGGAATTATACTAATTTCATTTGGAGTAATGGACAAACTACAGATTCTATTTATGTGAGTACTTCCGGTGCTATTAGTTTAACCGCCACCGACACAAACAACTGTGTAGTAACTTCATTGCCTATACAAATAAGTGAAGCTACTTTGCCTGTGGCAAATATTGTTTTTGCGAATAATGATTCTGTTTACAACTTTTTATGCCCGGATGTAAATGCTACTACTTATTATTGGGATTTTAATGACGGAAATTATGACACTACTTCTACTAATTTAGCCACCCACACTTTTGAAGCCAATGGTATTTACAATGTAACTTTAACAGCCGAAAATGACTGTGGCACGTCAACTTTCACTAAAGAAGTAGAAATAAATTATTACATCTCTTCCGTTAGAGATTTATACGTTAATAATGCTTTAAACATTGCACCAAACCCTATGAAAGATTATGCCGATGTTAGTGTAACGGGCTTAGGCAATAATTTAAAAGTAGAAATTTACAACATTATAGGCGAATTGGTTTACCATAAAGAATTTGATAACAATCAATTTAAAATATACAAAAATGAATTAGGCATTGGTACTTATTTTATAAAAGTAATGAATGATAAAAAACAGTTTGCCTACACTAAAATAATGGTAAACTAAGTTCTTGACACTAATGTAATAAATCCATTATTCGGACTTTATTACGCAAAATCTGGACTTTCACATATTTGATAAATTCTATTTTTGTAGCTTAAAAACAATCTTATGATAAAAAAATACCTTTATTTCATTATCCCTTTTTTAATTATAGCTAATATTAGCTTTGCTCAAACCCAAATTGTTAACTTAGGTTTTGAGCAGTGGGATAATGCCGGATCATCAGACCAAGAACCCGTAGGCTGGAGTTCTTTTAGAACAGCAGGAGGCTCTTATGCCGGTTTTGTAAATAATCAAAAAATAGAAAGATCTACCGATAAAAGACCCGGTTCTTCAGGTACGTATTCTACAAGAATATGGGCTACAAGTGCTTTTGGTGGCGTTATAGCTAATGGAACTATGACCACAGGGCAAATTCAGGCAGGTGGCACTTCCGCTTCCTCTTCAGCAAATCATAACAAAACTATTAGAAGCAATGCTTCTTTTAATCAACCTTTTACCGGGTATCCGGACAGTTTGGTAATATGGGCAAAATCTAATCTTTCTAACTCTTCTGAGCAAGCAAGAATAGCGGCTACTATTCATGACAATTATGATTATAGAGATCCGGAAACATCTGATGCTAATGCTCCTGCCCACGTAGTAGGTAAAGCAAATTATAATTTTAATACCGGTGGAAGCTGGCAAAGAATTTCTATCCCTTTTGATTACAACTATCCGGCTACAAATGCTCTGTATATTTTAATAACTATCACTACCAACAAAACACCTGGTGGAGGTGCTGCAAATGATGAAGTTTTTGTAGATGATTTGCAATTTATTTATAATCCTGTAGTAACGGTTTCGCCTTCAGCAAATCAAACTATTGTAGAAAACCAAGCAGGAACAACACTAAACGTTTCAGAAAATTTTACACCTACAGCAAGAGAATGGAAATATTCTACTACTTCGGGAAGTGGATATACTTCTTTCTCTACGCCTCAAACAGGAGCGTCATATACGCCTTTATTTGCCAATGCGGGTATTTATTATGTAGTTTGCGAATCTAATAATGGAAGTACGATAACTCGTTCTAATCAAGTTAAAATTACGGTAAATCCATTTACAAATAATATTGCACCTACTGCTACGCAAACAGTATTTCAAAATCAAGCAGGCATAGCTTTAACCGTAAGCGAATCTCCATCAGCAACATCAAGAGAATGGAAATACAGCACTACACAGGGTGGTCCGTATCAATCTTTTGCCACTGCCGAAACAGGCATGAGCTATACGCCACTATTTTTTGCTATTGATACTTATTATATTGTCTGCGAATCTAAAATAGGAACAGCGACAACCGTCTCTAATGAAGTGCAAATAAACGTATTGCAAAGTTCTACACCTTCTATTTCAATAACTCCTTCGGGAAGCCAAACAATAGAAGTAAATAATGACGGAGCTATGCTAACCGCCAATGAAACCATAACGCCCACAGCAAGAGAATGGAAATATAGTACTACACAAGGTGGAGCATACCAATCTTTTTCGCCAACTGAAAACGGAAGTAACTATACACCAAATTTTAGTACTGCCGGCACATACTATATTATTTGCGAAAGCACTATGAGTGGCACAGTTTATACTTCTAACGAAGTAGAAATTACGGTAATGGATATTGGGGTAACAATTACACCAGATTCTACTCAGCATTTAATTGAATACATACCCGGTGATACACTTTTTGCTATAGAAAGTCAGCCTGCCGACTCAAGAGAATGGAAATTTAACAGACAATTAGGTGCTCCTTTCCAGAGTTTTGCCACACCACAAACAGACACTTATTTGGTGCCTACTTTTGAAGATGCAGGATGGTACTATGTTATATGCGAATCTACATTTAACGGCATAACCAAAACCAGTAATATGGTTATTTTCATTGTAGAAAATGGTCCGGAATTAAAAATAACACCTTTTGCTGCTCAAACAATAGAACAAGAAGAAAACGGCAATACATTAACTGCAAATGCGGGAACTTTTACTATAGAAAGCCTTGAGTGGAAATACAACACTACTGCCACAGGAACATTTAACAGTTTTAGCACTCCGGAAACAAATAATACCTACACACCTCTTTTTGCTGATACGGGCGTATATTATATTCAATGCGAAGCTATAATAATGGGCACAACTTTTACAAGCAACCAAGTGAAAGTAACCGTAACGGAAAAAAATTCTGTAGGAATAATAGATATGCGAAATACCGATTTTAAAGTTTATGCTACTGATAATAATATTATTGTAGATTTAAGCCGTAAAGATTTTAGCAATTCAACATTTGAGTTATACAATCTTCAAGGTCAAAAAATAATAACACAACAACTTGCAGGAAACAGTATAAATAGTATAAAAACTAATAACAATTTAGGCTATTATTTTTATAGTATTACCCACAAACAAGATTTTTACAGAGGAAAACTGTTTTTGAAATAAAAGACAATAATACCGATTAGGAATATATAATAGTCCAATTTCGGCTTCGCCTTATTGTACTAAATATATTGCTCTATCGGCATTTACCATTGTAAAACACAAAATAGATTAGACTATTTTGTGTTAACAATTGGTATAACACACATTATACAAACCAAACCAAAAAGAGAGATACCGATTGTATCTCTCTTTTTTTTATTCTTTTATCCTTTAGATTTCAGATTTAAAATAATTTTTTCAGCAGCTTGGTAAGATGTTGTTTTTCCTGCTACTATTTCTTGTTTCCATTTAGTTAATTCTTGTTTTACCATATCGTTTTCATAAAAATTTTGCAATATAGTTTGGTTGATAGTTTCTTCTAATCGGGAAACATCTTGATAGTTTCTCCTCTTTTTTAAATACCTTTTTTGGTTTTGGTGGCTAAAGAAATTGTCTATGGTTTCTTGTAATTTATCTATATTGTAGTTTTTTAAAGCATCTACATTAAGCACTTTTGTAATCCACGAAAATTCTTTTGAAGGAAAATAATGAAGTGCTGTATTTATTTCTTTTCGTGCTTTAGTGGCTTGTGGGCTTACTTTTTCGTTTTCAATAGATTTATTTACCGCTATAATGTCTGCCATTTCCATAATTCCTCTTTTAATACCTTGTAGCTCATCTCCTGCCCCCGGCAATAATAAAAGCAAAAAACAATCTACCATAGCATTTACAGCGGTTTCGCTTTGCCCCACACCTACGGTTTCTATTATAATATGGTTAAATCCTGCCGCTTCGCAAAGCAATAAGGTTTCGTGGGTTTTTCGGCTTACGCCACCCAGTTTATTGCCGGCAGAAGTTGGTCTTATATAAGCATTAGAGTTTGCACTAAGAAGTTCCATTCTTGTTTTATCACCCAGTATGCTCCCTTTACTAAGTTGACTACTGGGGTCAATAGCCAATACGGCTATTTTATTAGTTTTATCTTCTAATATTTTTAAACCTAAAGCTTCTATAATAGTGCTTTTACCTACGCCCGGCACTCCTGTTATCCCTATTCTTTTTGCATTTCCTGTTTTTGGTAATATTTGCTGTAATATTTCTTGGGCTAAAGTATAATGTTCTTCTTTAGTGCTTTCTAATAAAGTAATGGCACGGCTAAGCACAATAGTATTGCCGTCTAATATTCCTTTTATGTAGTCTTGCTTTGTTAGTTTTGACATAACATCTTCTTGCATTTTCTCCACAAGTGGAGCACTAAATGATTTTTGTAAAAATAAGAAAAGGCTACCAATTGGTAGCCTTTTCTCTAAATATTTATATTACAATTTATACCGCTTAGGTATTATTTAATGGTAATATTGCTTGTAGATACACCTTTAGCTGTTTGAATTTTAACTACATAAAATCCGGTAGTAAGGCTGGCTACATTTAAAGTATTTGTATTTAAGCCATTAGCTAACGCTACACCATGTGTTAAAGCTGTACGACCCATTACATCTACTATGCTTATGGTAGCTGTTTCATTAGCATCATAATCAAAAGCAATGGTTAATTTATCTTTAGCCGGCACAGGGCTTATGGTTAGGTTGTTTAAAGTAATGTCTTTAATAGCAGATACTATTTCTATATCACTAGCAAAACGAGGCATTATTTGATAACCGTCTGTTCTTGGAGCAGAAGGATCGTATTGTGCACCCACGCCTGTTAGGTTAAATTTATTTGAAGATGTTAAAGGAACACTATATAACTCTGATCTGTCAACGTCCACTCTAATATCGTAAGTAATACCTCCATCGCTTGTAGCACTAACATTATAAGAAGTGCCACTTGACTGCCATGTTCCGTTTAATGTTAAGTTTTCTATTTTTATTAACTCTGCTTCATGAATTTCATCTAAAGCTACGGTAACAACAACTGGTGTAAAAGGAGTAGCAGCACCTAAAGAAGCTACAGAATCTATATAAATTCTATTTGCTCCGCTTGAAGTACCTACATTACCATAAACCACTACAGAATCTCCTACTACAGGAGTATAGCCTAAGGCTGTTAATGAATCGGTTGTGTAAGCCCAAATACCACCTGTATTATCGGCAAAAGTAAATTCAACACCATTTTGATTAGCTCTAAAATCTGGTGAAGTAACAATTCCCTTTAAAACCATATCTACACCGTTTAGTACAGCATCGCCATTAGTATCTACTTCTGTAGCTTGTGCTATGGTGTAAACTACTTCTGGACAAGGATCTGCAATAATATCACTTAAAAATCTTGGTAAAATTTGATAACCATCGGTAAATGCAGAATCTTCATCAATTTGAATAGCGACACCCACTATGTCAAAAGTTCCACATGGGGCATCTGAATTAAATAAATCTACATAATCTCTATCAATTCGTATAAGAACAATATTGCTATTTACATCTTGTGCTTCTACAGTAAATCCATTAGGGTCATTACCACTATTAAAAACCCATTGAGATGCATCTACTAAAGTTAAATTATTTATTCTAATCAATTCCGATTCATTATCTTCTGTTACTTCTGTAACCACTAAAGTATCTAAAGCATTATTACTACTTAGAATGTTCAAAGATTGAATATCTACCATTTGAGTAATACCTTTATAAGCCCCAACATTTCCTACTACTTCTATTTCATCTCCTACAGCAACAGACATAGTACTAAATGGTGCTACACTTGAATAAAAACTCATACCCCCGGTAGCATCTTGAAATGAAAACTCCAAAGCATTATAGCCTCTGTCAGGGCTATTAACAATACCTGTAACTAAAAATTGTTGACCAAGATTTACAGCATTTCCATTTCCGTCATCAGCTCCAACTGTTGCCAAATCTCCTGTAGGTACGTCATCATCCATTACTACTAATGTATCAAATTCGTTTGCACCTAATGTTAAACCTGTGCTTAAGTTTGTTAATTGAAAAACATAAGTTCTATCGCCATCTACTACAGCATTGTCTGTTATAGAAACCGTTACATTTTGAGTAGTAGCACCTGTTGGAGTAAAAGAAACTGTTTGAGCAGTATAGTTTCCTAAGTCAGTAGCGTTACCACTTACAAGAGCCACATCGGCAGTAAAAGTTGTACCAGTAGCACTTAATTGGCTAATATCAAAACTTAAATCTACTGTTCCGTCACTCTCATTTGCTGATACAAAATTAGGATTTGCAGAAACTGTTGTGTCTGGTGGCAATTCATTATCTGTAATGGTTAATGTAAATACTGAATCCGGACCTAAAGTTAAACCTGTTCCCGGATTACGCAATGTGAATTGTAATGTTTCTGTTCCTTCATATACTGCATCATCATTAGGTGTAACAGGCACAAATAAAGTGTCGCTACCAGCGGTAATTGGTACAGTAACAGGGAAACTGCCACCCCAAGCTGTTAAATCTAAATCGCTTGCATCTCCTGTTCCTCCTGTTAAGTGTATTTCTACAGAAGTAGCTGAAGCACTAACAGGGTTAATTATTAAATTAGTAACAGGCGTTGTTCCTGCTCCTTCTCCAATTGTGAAACTTGAAGTTTGAAGGTTGATTTGAGGACCACAAAAATTTTGGTTGGTATTAAGGTCTCCATTCGTATGAACACCTAAGCTGTCCCAACTAAAATCGGCATAAGTTGACCCTGAACCGGTTAATTGTAAAGAACCACCAACAGGAGCTGAAGTACTTTCAAAAACGCCTATATCTTCAGATGTTAAACCTATCATCGGACCATCTCCTGCTGTTATTACACCTTCATAACTTAAAAATTGTACAACAGTATTTGTACAGTGATTCCATAGACCAATACCATCAGGAGAGCCATTTTGAAGCCCATTTGATGGCAAGCCAAACCAAACAGCACCAAAACCACATCCTTCATCGTCAATAGTGCCACTTAAAACAATAGAATCGTTTGTTCCATATAGTTCGTTATCACTACCATTGTATAACATCAAAGCATAACATGATAAATCTGTACCTGCCATCCCTGCTATTTCTATACCTTCATCTACATCGGCACCTGCGTTATCATAATGAATCTCATTAATCCATACCGTTTGTGCATTAATTAAGTTTACTGACAGCAGAGAGACTACTATCAATAACAAAGAATAAATTTTTTTCATAGTAATAAGTTTATTTTCTACAAATATAATAACAAATTTGCAGAGCTATGTAAGCAAATTATTAATTAAATTTTACTTTAACAAGAATTTAGAAATAAACTGCTTGTTTTTACTTTCTATACTTATCATATACGCACCTTTAGACAAGTTGCTAACATTTACACTATCTTCATTAAAACTAAAATTATATACTTCTGCACCCAGCATATTATATATATGTATAGTTTTTACGTCTTTTGCTTTTAATTCTTTAAAATATAGTGTGCCTTCGCTTGGGTTTGGATAAACGTAAGCACCCATTTCTGCTTTTACGCTCGGTTTTATACCACTTATTACTACATTGCAGGTAGCTCTTTTAGTCATATCGCTAAAATCTATAC
Organism: Chitinophagales bacterium; assembly: GCA_020635995.1. Lineage (NCBI taxonomy): Bacteria > Pseudomonadati > Bacteroidota > Chitinophagia > Chitinophagales > Chitinophagales bacterium. Next base: position 285,448 of record JACJYS010000002.1, read on the forward strand.
AGTTAACCAACTCCGGAAAATCTATTAAAGGATTTCTATTGCCTTGCTTTTCGTAAACATAGCTATGGCGTGTTTTTTCAAAATCGTCCGGCAAATCGGCAAAATGCCAGTCTATTAAAGTTTGCAAATCTTGGGTAGATGCTTCCGACAATAAATTATCCATACCCCAGTTTTGGCTGTACTTGCCATTGTAGGTTAGCATTATATAAAAAACAGCTCGGGCTATATCGCCTTTTCTATCGGGGCGTGGCTCTGCCACTATAATATTGTTAGCATCTCGCCCTTTAGTGTACATTAAGTAGGAATCGCTCCACGGGTTGCCTGCTACATCTCCAAAAGCATAATTACTCCTTGAAGAGTTTACATCTCCATTAGTTAATTCTAAAGCGTGCAAATCGCAACCTTCATCAAATTGTTCAAAATCACTTCTGCTTACCCCTTGAAAGTTCATCCACGTAAAAGGTACTCTATGCTCTCTATTATAGGCAGGAGAAGGAGAAACAAAAGCAAATGTGCCTGTATAAATTCTTTTTTCGCCACTGTACTGACATTCTACATAGTGTTGGGTACTGCCACTTATTACCGTGTCGTATTCAAAAAAGTCAGCTACTATGGTTTCGTCAAACTGGCTGTACGGCACTTGAGTGTGGGGTTGTATTAAATTGGTAAATTGATTAATTACATTGCTGGCATCTACATCTATACCACTATAATAGCCTCCATAAAAATCGCTGGCGGTAGTAAAAGTACCTACCAAAGGATTGTCTGTTTTATAAGTAATATTGCTACCACTTTGGTTGTATGCAAAAATTGAAACTTGGTAAGTATTGTTTTGCATTAAGTTTTTTACAAAGAAAAAAGTGCTGGCACTACTTTTTACAATTCTGTTTCCATTTATTATTTCGCCAGTTTGGTAGCTGGTATTATTTGTAGGGGTAAAATTTACTTGATTTTTATTAATTACCACCAAATAGCCATCTGCATCACTGGGCGAAAAACTCATAGATGCTTTATAGGTTTTTATATTGCTAAAATTTAAGTTGGTAGCTTGGTTGGTAGGTTCGGTTTGAGCATTAGCAAAATAAAACGACAACAATACAAACACAAAAACAATTTTAATCTTCATTCTTTTAATACTTATTTCAATTACCAAAGGTAAACTTATTTAATTAAAAGTTTAAAAAATTACTCGTGCCACCAACTGAAATGGTGGCACGAATGTTTACGGCTTCCTTTTTAAAAAATGTTTTGTTAAATGCCTCTACGGCAGTTAAGTGAAGCAAAACAGAAGACTCATGAGAGATTCTTCGCTACGTTGCACTCCACCCAAAAAGACGAATAGAAACCAACACCATACGTCTTTCTGTTCTATCTAACAAGAACCTTTTTAATAACGCACGAATGTTTCCTATGTTTTGACAGAAACCGATATTGGACGATTATATATATTGCTAAACGATATTAAATACACTCTTTCATCTTTAATACTTTTCATTTCCCATTATTTCTTTAATTTTGTGCCAACTTAAAACAAAAGCATGAACACCCAAGAAATTGTAAAATTATTAGGAGAAAGTAGAGCTTCTAATTTGTTGGAATTTAAAACTCCTGCCATTAGTAAAGATAGATTGCATAAGCCTTCGCCTAATTTTATAGATGATATTTGGAGAGATAGCAATAGAAGTAATCAAGTATTAAACAGCTTAGCAGCCATACACAATCATGGTAGATTGGGCGGAACAGGTTATGTGTCTATTTTGCCTGTTGACCAAGGTATAGAGCATACTGCCGGAGCTTCATTTGCTCCCAATCCCGATTATTTTGACCCTGAAAATATAGTAAAATTAGCCATAGAAGGAGGGTGCAATGCCGTAGCTTCTACTTATGGCGTTTTAGCATCGGTAAGCAGAAAATATGCTCATAAAATTCCTTTTGTAGTAAAAATAAACCATAATGAATTATTAACTTATCCTAATTCTTATAACCAAGTATTGTTTGGCAGCATTAAAAATGCGTGGGAAATGGGAGCTGTGGGTGTTGGAGCTACTATATATTTTGGTAGCGAAGAAAGCAGACGACAAATAGTAGAAATAGCAGAGGCATTTGATTATGCTCACGAGCTGGGTATGGCTACAATTTTATGGTGTTATGTAAGAAACGATGCCTTTAAAAAAGACGGAAAAGATTATCATGTTGCTGCCGATTTAACATCGCAGGCTAATCATTTGGGTGTTACCATACAAGCCGATATTATTAAACAAAAATTGCCGGAAAACAATGGTGGTTTTAAGGCTATAGGTTTTGGCAAAACACATCCTAAAATGTATGATGAATTGTGTACCGACCACCCAATAGATTTATGTCGCTACCAAGTGGCAAACTGCTATATGGGGCGTGTGGGTTTAATAAACTCCGGTGGAGCATCGGGTGGAGCAACAGACTTAGGCGATGCCGTAGAAACTGCCATTATAAATAAAAGAGCCGGAGGAATGGGTTTGATTTCGGGAAGAAAAGCTTTTCAAAAAGATTTAAAAACAGGGATTAAATTATTAAACGCCATTCAAGATGTTTATTTGAATGATGAAATAACCATAGCTTAATTAACATTAAGTTTGTTTTAACTTTAAGGTATGTCAAATTGGTTTAAAAGGATAACACAAGGTATTCGCACCTCTTCAAAAGATAAGAAAGAGATGCCGGAAGGTGTCTTATACCAATGTCCTAAATGCAAAACCACTGTTCCTCAGGTAGAGTTTAAAGAGCAACTAAGTGTGTGTGCTTCTTGTGGGCATCACGAAAGACTGCTTCCTAAAGAATATTTTGACTTGTTTTTTGATGATAATTCAAGACCAAAATTGCTATTCCAAAATTTATATCCCAAGGATACTTTAAATTTTGTAGATGTAAAAACCTATCCTCAGCGTATAAAAGAAGCCAATGAAAAATCCGGAGCTACAGAAGCTATGGAGGTTTGCACTGGCAAAATGGGTGGCGAAAAAGTAGTAATAGCCGCCATGAATTTTGCCTATATAGGTGGTTCTATGGGAGCAGTAGTAGGCGAAAAAATAGCAAGAGCCATAGATTATTGTATAGAAAATAACTGCCCACTAATAATTATAAGCAAAAGTGGAGGAGCAAGAATGATGGAATCGGGCATATCATTAATGCAAATGATAAAAACAAGTGCTAAACTAACGCAATTAGCCAATGCTAAAATACCCTATATTTCTTTGCTAACCGACCCCACTACAGGAGGTGTTTCGGCATCTTTTTCAATGCTGGGCGATATAAATATAGCAGAGCCGGGAGCATTAATAGGTTTTGCCGGTCCCAGAGTAATAAAAGAAACATTAAAAGTAGATACTTTGCCGGAAGGCTTTCAAAGTTCAGAATTTTTATTAGAGCATGGCTTTTTAGATTTTATAGTAGAACGCAAAAACCTAAAAAAAGAAGTAGTAGATGCCTTGCGAATGTTGAAAGTGTAAGTTTAGCAAAAAAGAAATAAGCCAAATAGGTAAAAGTAAAAATTGTAACTTTGTAGTTATACAATTCGTTTAATGGCATCAAATTTTAAACACGATATAATTATTGGAGATAGTAGGCAAATGGATTTTCTTGCAGATTCCTCTGTTCAGCTTGCGGTTACATCTCCTCCTTATTGGCAGCTGAAAGATTATGGAACCGAAAATCAAATTGGATACCACGAAGACTATGAAACTTATATCAACAACTTAAATCTTGTTTGGAAAGAGTGCTATCGCGTTCTTGAAAACGGCTGTAGGCTTTGTGTAAATATAGGCGACCAATTTGCAAGAGCAGTTTATTACGGGAGATATAAAGTTATTCCCATTCGTACAGAAATAATTAAGTTTTGCGAAAGTATAGGATTTGATTATATGGGTGCTATTATTTGGCAAAAACAAACCACCACAAATACCACAGGTGGTGCGTCTTTAATGGGGAGCTACCCAAACCCTAGAAATGGTATTTTATCTATTGATTATGAATTTATTTTAATTTTTAAAAAGCTTGGCACACCTAAAAAAGTGAGTAAAGAAATTAAAAATCAGTCTAGTATGACCAAAGAAGAGTGGAAACAATATTTTCAAGGGCATTGGAATTTTGGTGGAGCAAGACAAGATGGGCACATTGCAATGTTTCCAGAAGAATTGCCGCATAGATTAATAAAAATGTTTTCTTTTGTAGGAGATACAGTTTTAGACCCATTTTTAGGAAGTGGTACAACTTCTCTTGCTGCTAAAAAACTGAACAGAAATTCTGTAGGATTTGAAATAAATAATGAGTTTAAACCTCTTATTGAGAAAAAATTGGGTATAAAAACACCCGAGTTAAGACAACACACTTTTAATTTCCATACGCAGAAATTACATACTGATTTTGAAAAAGAAATTAAAAAATTACCGTATGTTTTTAAAGATTTTCACAATTTTGATAAAAAAATTGACCCTAAAAAATTACAATTTGGCTCAAAGCTAGATAAAAACAGTAAAGACCGCGAGAACTTTTATCGGGTTAAGGAAATCATTAGCCCTGAATTAATAAAATTAAATAACGATTTAATTGTCCGTCTTCTTGGCGTTAAAGAGTATCCCGAAGTAAATGGAAAAGCCACAGAATTTTTAAGAGAGAAAACAAATAATCAACAAATATTTTTAAAGTTTGATAAACAAAAACACGATAAATCTAACAACCTTTTAGCTTATGTATATTTAAAAAACAAGACTTTTTTAAATGCTCATTTAATTAAAAATGGTCTTGCCTTAGTAGATGAAAGTCAAAATTTTAAATTCAAAGAAAAATTCTTAAAATATAATTGATGGCAAAAGAGTGGATATTAAATAGTGCTATGAATAGGTTTCAACTTAATTTTAAACGAAATGTTGGAGCAACATCTGAAAATATAAGAGAATGTGAACCGAAAAGCCTAAAAGAATGGCAAGTTTATTACTTTGAAAATGTAAGAAGCAAAGAACACATTATAGAACTCGGCAAAAAACTATACGTTAAAATAACAGAAGTTATTGCTGCTGAAGTAGAGGAAATTACGGAAGAAGATTGCATTGATTATATGCTAAATCTTGTAATAAACCGCACGTTTGACGGATACATTACAGAAATAAAAACAATTTACGGACAGTTAGAAAAAGCCGTAAATCAAAAGATAGAACCAGCACCAGATAAGTGGGATAGATTATATAATGTAGATTTTTTTATTCAAATAAAGGGAAAATATATTGGCATTCAAATAAAGCCGGTCAATCAAGGAATTCAATTGCCACAAATATTTAAAGAACAAGAGATTCAAAAAGAAACACATCAAAATTTTGAAAAAGAATTTGGAGGGAAAGTCTTTTATGTTTATTCTGCAAAAAATAATGGTAAAAAAGTGATCATGAATATGAATGTAATAGAAGATATTAAGGAAGAAATAAACAGGCTGAATAAATAGTGTAATTATTAGAATAAGTAGTTATGGGTAAAACATACAAATATATTCTGTAGAAAATGTAATTAATACCAAAAAAGTACTATCTTTGCCGTCTGAAAAAAGAAGACGTTAAAAATTATCATGGAAAAAGTAACAGCAGAAAGAAAAAAAGAATTGTTTAAAGAGTTTGGCGGTGCTGAAACCAACACAGGTTCTGTAGATGCTCAAGTAGCATTATTAACAGAAAGAATTTTACACCTTACTGAGCATGTAAAAAAGAACAAAAAAGATTTCTCTAATACCAAAGCATTAACTAAAATGGTTGGTAAAAGAAGAAAACTATTAGCTTACATAGCTAAAAAAGACATTGTAAGATACAGAGAGTTGATAGAAAAACTCGGATTAAGAAGATAATCCAATACAAATTTTTAAAAAGATGCCACTTTTTTTACAGTGGCATCTTTCATTTTAAGATATAACAATATGAATTTAGGAATAAAAAAAACCGTTACACTTGGTAATGGACAAACGATAGAAATAGAAACAGGAAAATTAGCAAAGCAAGCAGACGGTGCTGTGGTGCTAAAACAAGGAGATACCATGATACTGGCTACAGTAGTATCGGAAAAAACCGCTGGCGATGATGTAGATTTTATGCCACTAATGGTAGATTATAAAGAAAATTTTTCGGCTACAGGAAGTATTCCCGGAGGCTTTTTAAGAAGAGAAGGTCGCCCTTCAGATTATGAAGTACTTATTTGCAGATTAATAGACAGAGCATTGCGACCAATGTTTCCGGAAGATTATCATGCTAATACCGTAGTAACTGTACGTTTAATATCAAGTGATGGACAAGTAATGCCGGATGCTTTAGCTTGTTTAGCCGCATCGGCAGCCATTCAAGTATCTGATATACCTTTCCCTGAACCAATTTCTGAAGTGCGTGTAGCTAAAGTAAATGACAATTACGTTATTAACCCAACTAAAGATGAGTTGGAGCAGGCAACGATAGATATGATTGTAGCCGCTACTGAAAAAAATATAGTAATGGTAGAGGGCGAATTAGACGAAGCCAGCGAAGCCGAAATGACAGAAGCTATTAAACTGGCTCATGATGAAATTAAAAAACAATGTAAGCTACAGCTTGAATTAGCAGCAGCGGTGGGCAGAACACCAAGAGAATATAGCCACGAAAAACACGATGAAGAGTTAAGAGATGCTATACATAAATTCTCTTTTGAAAGATATAAAGAAATAGCAGGAAAAGGATTGGCTAATAAACAAGAAAGAAGTGAGCTGTTTAATGCGGTAAAAGAAGAATTTAAAGAAACCCTTAGCGAAGAAGAAGTAGCTGAAAAAGCATTTTTAATAGGTCAATATTTTAAAGCTTCGCAAAAAGCAGCCGTGCGTGAAGTAATGCTTGAAACGCAAAGCAGACTTGACGGAAGAAAAATGACCGAAATAAGACCTATTTGGAGTGAAGTAGATTATTTGCCAAAAACACACGGTTCGGCAGTTTTTACAAGAGGAGAAACCCAATCTTTAACTTCTGTTACTTTAGGTGCTAAAACAGATGAGCAACTTATAGACGGTGCTTTCTTTAGTGGCACTGAAAATTTTATGTTGCACTACAATTTCCCTTCGTTTTCTACAGGCGAAGCTCGTATGCCAAGAGGTGTAAGCCGAAGAGAAGTAGGACATGGAAATTTAGCTCATAGAGCTTTAAAAAGAATGTTGCCAAAAGAAAACCCATACACAATAAGAGTAGTATCTGATATTTTAGAGTCCAATGGTTCATCTTCTATGGCTACAGTTTGTGCGGGAAGTTTAGCACTTATGGACGCAGGTGTTCAATTAAAAAGACCCGTTTCAGGTATTGCTATGGGCTTAGTAACTGACGGTTCTCGCTATGCAGTGCTTTCCGATATTTTGGGAGATGAAGACCACCTTGGCGATATGGACTTTAAAGTAACAGGTACTGAAAAAGGAATTACAGCCGTTCAAATGGATTTAAAAATTGACGGACTTCCTTACGAAGTATTAGAAAAAGCATTAAACCAAGCTAAAGAAGGCAGACTTCATATACTAAATGAAATGAAGAAAACCCTTGCCGAACCTAATAAAGAGCTTAAACCGCATACACCTACCATAGTACAAATTAGAATACCGGGCGATACCATAGGTGCTGTGATAGGAACAGGAGGAAAAGTAATACAAGAAATACAAGCTACTACAGAAACCACTATTTCTATAACAGAAGATGGCAAAGAAGGTGTAGTACAAATATATGGACCGGGAAAAGTGGCTATAGATGCTGCTTTAAAATGGATAAAAGGCTTAACTGCAAAACCGGAAATAGGAGAGATTTACGAAGGTAAAGTAAAGAGTATTAAAGATTTTGGAGTATTTGTTGAGTTTTTGCCAGGGCAAGAAGCTTTAGTGCATATTTCTGAGCTTTCTCATTCAAGAATTAATAATGTAGAAGAAGCCGGTATAAATGTAGGCGATGAAATGAGAGTTAAATTGGTAAAATTTGACGATAAAAAGAAAAAGTACGTTTTATCAAGAAAAGCACTTTTGCCAAAGAACAACGATTAATTATTGTTAAATAAATCTTAAAAAGTAGATTTAAGTAATATCGCTGAAACTAATTGCGTTTTCTTTGTGTATAAAATATATACAGTTGCATAAACTGTTCAAAATATAGTAGGTTTTATACCTATTGTTTTAGTTTTAGTTAGTTAGTTTAGAAAATGGTAAAGATTCTCAGTCTTTACCATTTTCGTTTTATAGCAATAGTCTTTTTGTGTTCACAATTGGTATAAAATCTAAAAAATGGCATCTATAGGTATAAGATTTTACCATGAAATAATAGACGCAAAAAAATAATTTCATTTTTTTTACTCAAAGTGAAACTTTATTTATTCCTTTGCGTACATAACGACACAAACCTTTTCATAGGTGTAAATTTGCGATAAGCAAATTTCAATTGTTAGTTTTAGTTAGTTAGTTTAAAAGCGAGGTGGACTCTCAATCCACCTCGCTTTTAGTTTTTATGCCTTAAATTAGTCAAAATCTTTTTTCATGCCGTATTTTTGTTTTCAAACAATTTGAAAAATGACCTCAGCCATTATAGCACCATCTATATTAGCGGCAGATTTTGCCAACTTAAAACAAGATATTGAATTAATTCAAAACTCTGAAGCAGAGTGGGTACATGTAGATGTTATGGATGGAGTTTTTGTGCCTAATATCTCTTTTGGATTTCCTATTTTGAAAGCTGTTAAAGAAAATACTACAAAATTTATTGATGTTCATTTAATGATTGTAAAGCCTGAAAGGTATATTGAGCAATTTGTAAAAGACGGAGCCAATGGTATTTCTGTACATTATGAAGGCAATTTGCACATACATAGTTTGCTTAGCCAAATAAGAAATGCAGGAGCTAAAGCCGGCTTAGTACTTAATCCTCATACACCCGTGCATGTTATAAAAGATGTACTACATTTAATAGACACTTTACTTATTATGTCGGTAAATCCTGGTTTTGGCGGTCAAAAATTTATACCCGAAACTATAGCCAGAGTTAAAGAAGCCACACAAATAATAAAAGAAAAAGGAACAAATACCATTATACAAGTAGATGGAGGCGTTAATGCAGAAAATGCCACTTCGCTCTTTAATGCAGGGGCTAATTGTTTAGTGGCAGGTAGTGCCGTTTTTAAATCAAATAATCCATTAGAATATATTGCTCAATTAAAAGCCTGCAAAAAATACTAAGCTTTGCTTAATCTCGTTAATATTGCACATGTTTAAACAGCTCATTTTATTTACTCTTTTTTTGTTGATGGCTCAAAGTGTATTGGCACAAACAGCTACGCTCAAAGGGCAAATATTAGATGAGTTTAACGAAAAAGCCGCTTATGTAAATGTAACTGCCAATAAACTAAAATTAGGTACAGTTACCGATGAAAACGGCAATTATGAACTACAACTGCCAGCCAATAAAGAAATAGAAATAAGTATTCAAGGGCTTAATTACTATAAACAGCAGTTTATAATAACACTTAGTCCCAACGAAATAAAAATATTAGATGCGAAGTTGGTAGTTAAAAAACAAGATGATATTGACGTTATATTTGAAAAACAAGAAGAGCGTAAAATAATAAGCACCGATAAAATAGATGTAAAAAAAGCGGAAACTTTGCCCAATATAAGTGGCGGAGTAGAAACTTACTTGCAAACATTTATGGGTGTTCAAAAAAACAATGAACTAAGCTCTGCATACTCGGTTCGTGGTGGAAATTTTGATGAAAATTTAGTTTATGTAAATGATTTTGAAATATACCGACCTTTTCTTATCCGTTCGGGGCAGCAAGAGGGACTAAGTTTTGTAAACCCCGATATGGTAGATAATCTTACTTTTTCATCGGGAGGTTTTCAAGCTAAATATGGCGATAAAATGGCTTCGGTATTAGATGTTACTTACAGAAAACCTAAGAAATTTGGCGGAAGTGTAATGGGAAGTCTGCTGGGAGCAAACATACATTTAGAAGGCACTAACAAAAAAACGAGGCAATTTACTTACACTTTAGGTTTTAGGTACAAAACCAATAAGTTGGTGCTAAGCGGACAAGACACCAAAGGTCAGTATGTGCCGTCTTTTATAGATTTACAAGGGCTTTTTTCTTATGCAATAAATGAAAAACTAAGTATAGAATATTTGGTAAATTTTGCCCGAAATAGATTTTTATTTACGCCTTCCACTCGTTCTACAGAATTTGGTTTAATTAATTTTCAAAGTAGGTTTACCGTTTATTATGAAGGACAAGAAGATGACAGATACCAATCTTTAATGAATGGTTTAAGCTTAAATCAAAAAATAGGAGATAACTTAACGCTTAAATACTTAGCAGGAGTTTATAATATGCAAGAAAATGAACATTTTGATATTATAGGCGATTATTATTTGCAAGAAATAGAAACCGATCCGGCAAAAGAAAACGTAGGAGAAGTAAAAAATGATTTAGGTTCCGGCACTTTTCATGATTGGGCAAGAAACCAGCTAAACACCACTGTTATACAAAGTGCTATAAAAGGCACTTATGAGAAAAAAAGACATGAGCTAAAATTTGGCTTAACCTACAAAAGAGAACTCATAGAAGATAAACTTAGCGAATGGGAACGCAGAGATTCTGCCGGCTACTCTATGCCTACCACCGATACTGCCGTTTTGTTGTTTAACGTGCTAAAACCTGAGCCATTTAATTTAAAAAGCAATCGATTTAGTGGCTACATACAAGACACTTGGAGAATAGACAAACAAGGCATTGTAACTTGGAATTATGGCGTGCGTTTTCAGTATTGGGATGTAAATAAAGAATGGGTAATTTCGCCACGAACGCAGTTTGCTTTTAAACCAAAAACCAAAGCAGATGTGGTATTTACCACCGCAGCCGGAATGTATGCTCAGCCACCTTTTTACAGAGAAATGAGAAACTTGCAAGGGCAAGTTAATACCAATTTAAAATCGCAGAAATCTGCACATTTTGTAGCAGGAATTGACTATGCTTTTAAAGCATGGAACAGACCCTTTAAGTTTACTACAGAGGGTTATTACAAATACATTTGGGATGCCGTACCTTATGAATTTGACAATGTATTAATCAGATATTTTGGTAAAAACAACTCAAAAGGCTACGTGGCAGGTGTAGATTTTAGACTACATGGCGAACTGGCAAAAGGTGCTGAAAGCTGGATTAGTATGTCTATAATGAAAGGAGAAGAAGACGTAAGAGATGATTATTATACAGCTTACGATATTAGAAAAACAAAAGTAGATGCTAATGGACAAACTACTGCCGAAACAAAAGATACACTTTCTGTTAGCAATGTTTTTCCCGGCTATATCCCCCGCCCTACCGACCAGCGTTTAAGCTTTGCTCTATTTTTTCAAGATTACATTCCTAAGTTTCCTTATTTAAAAGTTCACATGAATTTAATAGTGGCAACAGGCTTGCCTTTTGGCCCACCCGACAATAATAGATATAAAGATACTTACAGAATACCTCCGTATAGAAGATTTGACATAGGTTTTTCTGCTTTATTGTTTGATATAGAAAAGAAAGAAGCTAAAGGAAAAGTACCTAAGAGTTTCTTTAAGCATATAAATAAAATTTGGTTATCATTTGAAGTGTATAATATTTTAGGTATTGAAAACACCATTTCTTATATATGGATAGATGGCTTAGACCCACGCACGGGCTCATTTAGTAAATATGCCGTACCCAACTATTTAACAGACAGAAGATTTAACCTTAAATTTAAGGTTGATTTTTAGAACTCCAAGGGGTTTCAACCCCTTGAAAGAATAAAGGAAAAAAAGATAAAACTCCCCCTATAAATTGAGACAATTGAATTGAAACAAGGGGTTAAAACCCCTTGGATAAACTCGTTTAACGCCAATTGTCAACACAAAATAGTCTAATCTATTTTGTGTTTTACAATGGTAAATGCCGATAGAGCAATATATTTAGTACAATAAGGTGCAACCGAAATTGGACTATTATATATTCCTAATCGGTATAACACCATAGCGGAACTCCATGGCATTACGTCTGCTATGTTCTGTAACCGAAAAACCTCAACACCCCAAACCTAAGCGGTGTAACAGAGCTATAGAGCATTCATTTTATAGCCATTATCACTTAAATATTTCAAAACTTTTGGCAAAACAGCTCTTAAATTTTTAATGGCTTTTTCGCTATCGTGAAAAACAATAATAGAACCATTTTCTACATTGTTAATCACATTATTGTAGCACTGCTCAGCAGAAACATCCGCATCAAAATCATAAGAAATAATATCCCAAAGTACTATGTCAAATTTTTTAATAAGCCTTTTAATTAATTTAGGAGTAAATTTTCCGTAAGGAGGTCTAAATAAATGGGTATCAATAATTTTACTACAATGTTCCACATCTTTTAAATATGTAGCTAATTCCGTTTTCCAAGCGTTGCAGTGGCTAAAAGTATGGTTGCCTATACGATGACCATTTTCAATTGTTTTCATTAAAATATTGGGATATAATTCGGCATTTTTACCTGAGCAAAAAAATGTTGCTTTAGCATTATATTTATCTAATTCGTTTAAAACCCAGCTTGTTATTCCTATTGTGGGGCCGTCATCAAAAGTTAAATAAACAGTTTTTTCTGTTCTACTTTTGTTCCAAATCAAATTAGGAAATAGCTTTTTTAACAATAAAGGCGTTTTAACTAATCTCATAGTTTGAAAGCGAGCGGTAATTCGCTAATTTTGTGTTTTAAAAAAATTATAAAGTATAAAGATATTGAAATGTCTAAAAAAATAAGAACAAGATTTGCTCCAAGTCCTACAGGTCCTTTACACATGGGGGGCGTACGTACGGCATTGTACTGTTATTTGTTTGCCAAGCAAAATAATGGCGATTTTATTTTAAGAATAGAAGATACAGACCAAAACAGATATGTAGAAGGAGCAGAACAATATATTATAGATGCCCTAAAATGGTGTGGCATAGAAGCCAATGAAGGAGTAAGTTATGGGGGGGAATTTGGTCCATATCGCCAAAGCGAAAGAAAAGATATGTATAGAGCTTATGCTGAAGAACTGATAGAAAAAGGAGATGCATATTACGCTTTTGATACAGAAGAAGAATTGGAAGAATGGAGAGAAAATATGAAAAAACAAGGCAATCCATCTCCAAAATATGACCCTATAACCCGACAATATTTAAAAAACTCACTTAGTTTAAGCGAAGACGAAGTGAAAAAGAGATTAAATGCTGGCGATGATTATGTTATTCGCTATAAAATGCCCCGAAATGAAGAAGTAAAATTTGAAGATAAAATTAGAGGAATTGTTAGTTTTCAAAGCAATCAATTAGACGATAAAGTGCTACTAAAAGGAGATGGCATGCCTACCTACCATTTAGCCAATGTAGTGGACGACCATACTATGGAAATAACAGACGTGATACGTGGAGAAGAATGGTTGCCTTCTACCCCTTTGCATGTAATGCTATACAAAAGTTTTGGCTGGGAAATGCCGTCATTTGCACATCTGCCTTTAATTTTAAAACCCGATGGCAAAGGAAAATTGAGTAAAAGAGATGGCGACAGGCTGGGTTTTCCTGTTTTCCCATTAAACTGGCAAGATCCGGAATCGGGAGAGCAAAGTATAGGTTATAAAGAAAGAGGATTTTTGCCCGAAGCATTTATCAATATGTTGGCATTTTTAGGTTGGAATCCGGGAACTGAACAAGAAATATTTAGCAGAGAAGAATTAATTAAAGATTTTAGTATAGAAAGAGTTAATAAATCTGGAGCTCGCTTTGACTATGAAAAAACAAAATGGTTTAATCAGCAGTATTTGAAAAATAAAAGTGATAAAGAGTTAGCCGATTTAACTAAAGTTTTATTTAAAGAAAAAGGCTACAAAACAGACGATGAAACTTTGCAAAAAATTTGCGGTTTAATAAAAGAACGTGCTACTTTTTTGCATGAATTTCCGGAGTTGGCTTATTATTTTTTTACAGACGTAAAGGAATATGATGATAAGAATTTAAGAAAACGTTGGAATACAGAAAATAATGAAGCGTTTAAAAATTTAACTAAACAATTAAATAATTTAAGTTCATTTACGTCTGAAAGTATTGAAAATGAAGTAAAAGCATTTATGGAAGCTCATAATTTGGGTTTTGGACAAGTTTTACCTATTTTGCGTATTGCTATTACAGGCACTATGCAAGGACCTCCAATTTTTTCTGTAATGGAAATAGTAGGCAAAGAAACTTGTTTAAAAAGGTTGGAAAAAGGAATTGCATTGGCTAACCAATTAAACCAACAGTAAATGCCAAAGAAAAAACCGATAAAAGGGAAACCCGAAGTTCATAAAGATTTAAAAGGCTTAGATTTTAAAATAAACACTTTTGGAGAAATCAAATCGTCTATGGATTTAGATAAGCTTAACAACTTTCTTAACGAAAATGTAGATGATAAAAAGCTAAACGAAGAACAGATAAAGAATAAAAAGTAGTAAGCATACACTATAAAATGTTATATCAC